>NZ_QUGU01000018.1:0-90189 GCF_003479185.1 Blautia sp. AF17-9LB | reverse complement strand
CAGGCGTATCCGCCGATATTTGGTCTGCCGCTTAAAGCGGCCGGAAGCACGTGACTTTAGTCATGTGAGGTTCACGATTGAGTAAACAGAAATATTATCTGATTTGATATAACCAATTGCAAAGAAGGGAAAATCTTCATGAGAAGTCATTGGACAGAAATAGAAAAATATTTAGAAGACCAGAAGGTAGCGCAGGAACTGATTGGAGAACTGAGAGATTTTCACATGCGTTATGAGGTAGAGGATCAGGTAAAGGAACGAGTAGAAAAACCGGATATCCTATTTTATGGGAAAAAGATTCTGGAAATGTCAACAGCAGCGCTTCTTCAGGGAGATAATCTGTTACTTTCCGGTGCAAAAGCTACAGGAAAAATGTACTATGTGAGACATTGGCATGGATATTCGGAAGACCGGAATACGATATTTCTTTTCATGTAAATACAGACAGTGCCGATCTGATTGGAACGGACACCTTTATAAATAATGAGGTTCGCCTTCGGAAAGGCTCCATCTACCAATGCGCGGAATTTGGAGGATTTGGAATCCTGGACGAAATCAATATGGCAAAAAATGATGCGGTTTCTGTACTGCATGCCACACTGGATCATCGGCGCAGAATCAATATTCCAGGATATAACAGGATTTTACTTCATCCGGCAACACGATTTATCGGCACGATGAATTATGGTTACGCAGGTACCAGAGAGCTAAATGAAGCATTGGTTTCAAGGTTTATGGTAATCGATATGCCTGAAATGGATGAGGATAGTGTTCTTTTTGTATTAAGGCAACATTTTCCAGATGGGGAAAAAAGTGCACTGAAAGCTTTTGCAGGACTGTTTCTGGATTTGCAGATCAAAGCTTACCATGGAGAAATCTCAACAAAATCTCTTGACCTGAGAGGATTGGTTTCTGCTGTAAAAGCAACAAGAAGCGGACTTTCTCCAATTGATGCAATCCAGATGGGAATCATAAATAAAAGTTTTGATGTATTTGAAAAAGAGATCGTAGAAGATGTGGTTTCTACCAGAATCCCATCTTCCTGGACCGGAAAAGACATATGGGGGTAAACTTGTATGGAGGATGTCAGATGGCCGGCGGAACAACTGGAAGAACATCATCTGGAGATCAGCAATCGTATCAGAAATCTTTTTTGGACAGTCAGTGGTGATTATGATACGGAATTTGAACCGGATACAGAAAAATATGTTTATTCAAAACAAACGGTTCTGTATGAGGCAGTGAAGCAGGGTGCCTTTGCACGATATTTTGATCAGAAGAAACTTGGCATGTATTTGATGAAAAAATTACATTTTTCTGCTGGAGAAGATATGCTTTTGCCTCTTCAGAGATTTCGGAATTATGAAGAACCAAGGGAAACAAATGAAAGAATCTTTCAATTTCGTGCATATGCCAATAACAGAGATGGGCTTGCACTGAAAACAGTCGGTTCCTCTCTCATGGAGCGACCGGAAAAAAATAAGATTTTAATCGTATTAAGTGATGGAAAACCCTGTGATATGAGCATACAACGACCAGGAACCCGCCAGCCCAAGATCTATGACGGAGAAAAAGCTGTGAAAGATACTGCATATGAGGTACGTCGGGCCAGAAATCAGGGAATTTTCGTAATTGGTATTTTTGTAGGGAATGAAGAAGAGCTCTCCGTGGAAAAGAGAATCTATGGAAAAGACTTTGCCTATATTCGTAATATCAGCAATTTTTCCCGTATAGTAGGAACTTTTTTGCGAAGACAAATTGATATGGAATGAAAATGGAGGAATCACTATGGGTAAAATTGAATTTGCCAATTGCCAGGATGTAAGAAATCAGAAAAAGATACAGGAATTAGATTGTCCACACTGTCATGAACCGGGAGGCATTGAAGCCTTTGTGAAAGACGGGATACTTGCAGAGGATGGAGTATGTGATAACTGCGGATATATTCTTCCAGAAGGAACAGAACTGGAGGAAGTGGAGTAAAACAGTTTGAAGTAATCCCGAATCTCACCTATAAATCCGGTGAACAGATGGAGCAACTTGGCAAGTATGGTTTTCTTCGCAGAGATTATCTGAAAAACCATCGAAATTCAACCTATCAGGTGATGCTTCTGCAGGATACGATAGGAGAGCATCTTCTGGAAGTGGACAAGGCAGCCAGGGAACGGGAAGAAGTGATTCTGAAACAGTTGGAAGAAAAAGAACCACTGCCGGATAAGGAGAAAGATCAGATGGCATGGGTAAGAGCTGCCAATCAGCACAGAGCGATTGCAGAAGAGATTATCCTGAAAGAATTGATTTATGTATAAGGATTGCCAGTAACTAATCTGGCAGGTAACTGATAAAAATAGAATATTGTGAGCGAAGTAAGGCGTGAGTCATAAGATATGGCTTGCGTCTTTTCCTTTTGAACTGGAAAGAAGGATGGGAGCATGGCACAGATTTTTCGTGTAGAGAGAACTAAGAATTTTACGGTAATGAGTAATCATCATTTCAAGAATAAGAATCTGACATTGAAAGCGAAAGGTCTATTATCGCTGATGTTAAGTTTAAAGTATCAGGCGGAACAGAATAGAAAGACAGCTGAGAACGAAGTGCAAAAATTGAAAAAAAGGATAAGATTGCAATCAGAGAAAATAAACGAGATAAAATTTTTCTGTGGAATCGGATATATAGTGGCACTTGTACTTTCAGCTTGTCTTATTAAGATGTGTTTCTTGTGATTTTAAATGCGATATTTCAGAATTGAATTACGATTTTTGGTAGATTAGATTGTTTGAAACGCATTTTTATGATATGATGATAAATACCATGTGAACAGATATTTCAAGCAAATAAGATTGAGGTGAAAAAATGGCAGTTAGTTACAAGAAATTGTGGAAATTGTTAATTGATAAAGAAATGATGAAGAAAGATTTGCGTGCAATGACAGGAGTTAGTACAACAACGATGTCTCGATTATCAAAAGATGAAAATGTAAGTACAGAGATTCTGTCAAAGATATGTTCTGCTTTGAATTGTGATGTGGGAGATATCATGGAATTTGTTCCTGATAAAAAAGAGGAGCAGTAAGGAGGTACGGGAACATGGATCATTCTTATCCTTATATTGCGTCTTTGACCAGAGAGCCGTTCCTTTTCTACGAAATGCGTTCTACCGCAAAGCTAATGGCAGAAGGAAATTCCGATGATGCAATTGTTAAAGAAATTGTAGAGCAGAATCTTTTTCAGTATCCAACGGAAAAATCTATTACACGCATGGCGAAAGCCTGCATCAAACGGCTTCAGGCACTGGAAGATGATTCTCTGGTTTCTGCGATTGCTTCACAGCCGACGGATGTGGCAAAACAGATTTGTTTGTATGCGTTGATGAAGCAGAGCCGACTGGTCTGGGAATTTATGCTGACCGTCATTGGCGAGAAGTACAGATTAAGGGACACGTCTTTTGGTAAGATAGATTTGAATACATTTTTTATGCGCTTGCAGGAGCAGAATGATACCGTGGCTTCCTGGAGCGATACTACAATAACAAAGTTAAAACAGATAATTGCCAGAGTGCTTGTTGAAACAGAATATCTCGACAACCGGGGGGCAGATCATTTGAATCCAGTATGGCTGCATCCTGTTTTGGAGAATGCCATCAGAAGCAATGGTGATATGGCGATACTGCCGGCGTTTAATTGCTTTTCTTAGGAGGTAGCCAATGAGTGACATAAAAGAACGCCTGGACAAAGTTCGGGCATTGATTCAGGAACCGGAGTTCCTGGAAGGCAAAGGACTCAGCAATGAGGTGAATATCAGAATCTTCTGTTATGAACCGGAGAATGAAATGGTTGTCCGTCATTTTGTGAATCAGCTGGAAACTGATCAGTCCTTAGATTGCCATTTGATCGTTTGTAATTTATATAAAACATTTCTCTCTATCTGCGATGATATGGACATCACAGATGCAATTCCCGATATGGAAGAAGCTGACGGAAGTGCTTATCTTCTGGAGCAGCTTAACTCCGCAATCGGCAATGGAGAGTTCATTGATAAAATCCAGTATGAGCCACACGAACCGGGTGATGTGCTGATGCTGACAGGTGTGGGCGAGGTGTTCCCGTTTATGAGAATCCATACGTTATTGGAAGCCTTGCAACCGTATTTTTCGGATGTTCCGATTTTGGTTATGTATCCGGGTGAGTTTGATGGTCGTCATGTAAAACTGTTTAATCGTCTGACACCAAATGATTATTACCGGGCATTCAATGTCATAGATTAAGGGGGATAAAGCCATGATGATTCGAGATATGTTTGCGGATGACATTAACCGCAAAATCAATGGTGTAATTAAAGTAGATCAGGCTGCTGATGATGTAATCGAGCAGGAGTTAAATGAATATGTCATTACCAGAGAATTGAAGAAACATTTCATTACGTTCTTCAATTATTACGGTGATGCTTTTGACCAGCCGACAGCCGATATGGGTGTTTGGATTTCCGGTTTCTTTGGAAGTGGTAAATCTCACTTCCTGAAAATGCTTTCCTACCTTTTGGAAAATAAAGAGGTAAAAGGCATTCGCAGTGTGGAGCGTTTCCGTAAAAAGTTTGAGGACGACCCGGCAACCTTTATGCTGATTGATCGTGCCACAAAGGGACAGACCGAGACAATTCTGTTCAATATTGATATTGAGGGATTCAGCAATAAAGATAAGACTGCGGTTCTTCGTGTATTTGCCAAAATGTTCTACAACCATCTGGGATTTTACGGTGAGAATCTGAAAGTTGCCATGATGGAGCGTTATATTGACCAGCAGGGAAAAACTGAGGAGTTTCGCAGAGTTTTTGAAGAAAAGAAAGGCAAGTCCTGGATGGAAATGCGCCGTGCCTTTGCATTCAATGGAAAGTTTATTATTCCGACTTTAATGGAAGTTCTGGATATGAGTGAGGACGATGCCAAGGCATGGTTCAATGATAAAACGGCAACAGAAATATCTATTGCTCAGCTTGTGGAAGATATGAAAGCCTATGTGGATACTAAACCAGCGAACTTCCGTCTGCTGTTTATGATCGACGAAGTTGGTCAGTATGTCGGCACAGACACCGATATGCTTTTGAACCTCCAGTCTTTGACAGAAAAAATCGGAAGTGAGTGTGAAGGAAAGATTTGGGTGATCTGCACCGGACAGGAAGCCATTGATGAAATCATCAAAGTTCGTGCCGATGAGTTCTCCCGTATCCAGGCTCGTTTCAAAACAAGACTGAGCTTATCTTCTTCCTCCGTGGATGAAGTCATCCAGAAGCGTATTCTGAAAAAGAAACCGGAAGCAACAATGGATTTGGAAACCGTTTATGAGCAGAATGATTCTGTCCTGCGTAACCTGTTCAGCTTCAATGGCTCTATTCTGGATATTAAAGGCTATTCCGGTCCGAGGGAATTTACTGAGAACTTCCCGTTCGTGCCGTATCAGTTTATTATTATGCAGAAGGTATTTGCTGAAATCCGCAAGCACGGAAATTCCGGCAAGCACCTTTCCGGTGGTGAGCGTTCCATGCTGTCCGGTTTCCAGGAAGCTGCACAGAAAATTCAGGAGAAGGATGAGTATGCACTTGTTCCGTTCTTCCGTTTTTATGATACCGTACATACTTTTCTGGATGGTTCAATTCGTCGTGTAATTGAACGTTGCCAAAAAGCTGCCGACAACGGTGATGGCATCGAACAGCAGGATGTAGATGTACTGAAACTCCTGTATCTGATTCGGTATATTGATGATATTCCTTCCAATCTGGACAATATCGTTATCCTTATGGCAGATGATATTCGTGTGGATAAGATTATCATGCGTGAAGCTGTCCGTGGATGCCTTGACCGTCTGATGAGCCAGAACTATATCGGCAGAACCGGAGACACTTATAACTTCCTGACGGATGAAGAACAGGATATTCAGCGTGAAATCCGGGATACCAATGTAGATACCGCTTCTATCGTAGAGCGTATCGCTCAGATGATTTACGGTGATATTTTCACAACCAAGAAGTTCCGTTATGGAAAATATGACTTTGCTTTCGATCAGATGGTGGACGGCATTACAGTTGGAGTGGCAACAGGTGGTATGCGTCTGCGTTTCCTGACCGTTGCTACCGATGCTATTGAAAAAACAGATTACCGTCTGATGGCGGAGTCCAAAGGTAATGAAGCAATCGTGGTTCTGGCTGATACGCCTTACTATGAATCTCTGGAATCTGCTATGAAGATTCGTAAGTACGTAAAGCAGAGAAATGTAAGCCAGCTTCCAAAAACTGTGCAGAAAATTATCAGTGACCAGCAAGACGAAGCCGGAAAATATGAGCTGAGTGCCATGAGCGAATTGCAAAATGCTATTGAAGGGGCGCAGTTCTATGTAGACGGTGAGCATCTGGAAATCAGAGCTGGAAATGCTAAGAGCAAGATTGACCAGTCGCTTGAATATCTGGTTGCCCATGTATATAGCAAGCTCGACCTGATTACAGATAATGCAGGCAGTGATGTAGATATTATTGCGATTCTGACAGGTGCGGTAACGGCACTTCCGGGCATGGAACCGAACCGTGATGCTGCTTCTGCTATGGAAGAATATCTGGAAATGCAGGATGTGAAAAAGTTGCCGACTTCTATGGCAGATGTGCAAAGCAAATACAGTGCGATTCCGTATGGATGGAAAGAAATCGATATTGCTGCGGTTGCGGCACAACTGATTTATTCCCAGAAAGTAACCATCAAGTATGCAGGCAATACCATTCAGCCGGATGACCCGAAGTTGCCGGATATGCTCCGCAAAAAGAGTGAGATCGGCAAGACTTCCATCAGCAAGCGTAAAAACATTTCTGCTACGATGATGCGTGATGTAAAAGCGATGCTCCGAGAGTATTTCGACATTATGGATGTGCCGGATGATGAAGATGGTCTGATTCGCTTTGTGACGGAGAAGTTTACCGAGCAGCGTGATTACTATGCTTCTTTGGATGCTTGTTATGACGGACATAAATACCCGGATCGTGCATTAGTGCAGGAAGCTATTCATCTGATGGATGATGTTCTTTCTCAGAAGAAAGACAATATTGCCCTGATTGAGCGTGTGCTGAAAAAAGAGGATGCTCTTTTCAACAATAAAGAAGCCATGAGCAACGGCATTGAAAACTTCTTCAAAACCCAGGTAACAGTATTCGACCAGGCAGTGCAGTTTGAAAAATCTCTGCATGATGACCTTGACCGGATTGCAGAAAATGAGGAAGCACATAAGGCACTGAATACTATTCGATTGATTACGATGGTTCAGACCGGAAGCAAGTTCAACTATAACCGGATTCGTGAACTGAATCCGTTGATGGATACGGTTCGCACCGCCCATGACAAGATGCTGGAAGAAAAACGTGCTGAGGTTCTGGAAACGGTTCGTCAGTGTATGGAAGCGACCCATACTGCTGCAAACGGCGATTCCAAGGCATCCCATCTGATTGAAAAATCGGATCGGTATTTCAGTCAGTGCAAGGAGAAAATCGCAGAATTAAAGAGCCTTGCCCTTCTGGATGCTATGTTCTTGCCGATGTGCCAGTACAAGGATGATACTATCAGCAATATCGAGTCAGTTCTGGCTCCGCCTGCACCGAAGCCGCAGGTACAGCCGACACAGCCAGGAAAAGAAACTGCTCCGGCAAAGAAAAAGGTTGTCCGTGCTTATAACCGACAGGTTGTATTCCAGGCAAAGACCTTACAAACGGATGAAGACATTGATGATTATGTAGAGAAGATTCGTTCTCAGCTGAAGCAACTCTTGAAAAATTGCGATGAGATCAAGCTGAACTAACGAGGAGAGACGAGTATGGATAAGAATGCGATTAAAAAATTTGCTGTCTGGGCAAGAACAGAGCTGATCGCCCGTGTTTCCCTAAAAGGCGTGGAATACGGTATCACAGAGGATAATATCGAGGCCGCCAATGCGGACAGCGTTGGCGGCAAAGTCCTCACTGCTGATGAAAAGAAACAACGTCAGGCTTTGATTGCCGAGATTAACGATAAAGGCTATAAGCAGGTCATGGAGGAGGTTGCCTACACTTGGTTCAACCGCTTCTCTGCTCTACGATTTATGGAAGTCAACGGTTACATTCCTTCCCATGTGCGTGTATTCACGGACGAGGAAAACAACTTTAAGCCGCAGATTATAACCGAAGCCATTCATCTGGATTTGGATGGATTGGATATGGAAAAGGTCTATGAACTGAAAGATGCCGAAAAGACCGAAGAACTGTATAAATATCTGCTGATCGTGCAGTGTAACGCCTTGAATAAGATTCTGCCGGGAATGTTCCAGAAGATTGCGGACTACACCGAGCTTCTTCTGCCGGACAATCTGCTCCGTGAAGGCAGTGTCATTCAGCAGATGATCGAGTTGATACCGGAGGATGACTGGAAGGATGCTGTCCAGATCATCGGCTGGCTGTATCAGTATTATAACAGTGAGAAAAAGGATGACGTTTTCGCAGCACTGAAAAAGAATGTGAAAATCACAAAAGAAAACATCCCCGCAGCAACTCAGCTTTTCACACCAGACTGGATTGTTCGCTACATGGTAGAGAACAGTCTTGGTCGTTTATGGCTGGAGGGACATCCGGATGTGAAAGAGCAGCTTCTTCCTACCGAGGAAGAACAGTCTGCCTATGCTGCCGGAAACCGTGATCCGGAAGATACCAAATGGCACTACTATCTGGAAGAAGCTGAGCAGGAGCCGGAAGTGCAGGCACAGCTTGCCGAGATTCGCAAGGAATACGCCGCGCTGACACCGGATCAGCTGAAAGTTATTGATCCATGTTCCGGTTCCGGTCATATTCTTGCGTATATGTTTGATGTGCTGATGAAGATATATGAATCTTACGGTTATACCACCCGTGAAGCAGTGGCAAGCATTGTAGAGAACAATATTTATGGTCTGGATATTGATGACCGTGCAACACAGCTGGCTTACTTTGCGGTAATGATGAAAGCCCGTCAGTATGACCGACGCTTCTTCAGCCGTGGCATTCAGCCCCATGTGTATGCTATTGTAGAGAGCAATCATGTAGATGAATTTGCCGTGGACTATTTCTGCAATGGGGATGCAAAGCTCACGACAGCTATGGATACCATCATTAAAGAATTGCATGATGCAAAAGAATACGGCTCGATTCTGACCGTAACACCGCAGGATTGGTCTACACTGTATGACCGTTTTGCAGAGATTACGGAAGATATAAATATGTCCCGTGAGACGGCACTGAGAGAATTGTTGCCGTTGGTGCAGGTGGCAGAAGCACTGGCGCAGAAGTATGATGTGGTAGTGACAAATCCGCCGTATATGGGTAGCTCTGGTATGAGTATAAAGCTCTCTGATTATGTTAAAAGTGATTACCCAGATAGTAAAAGTGATTTGTTTGCTGTGTTTATTGAACGTTGCGGACAAATGACAAAGAAAAATGGCTGTCAGGCAATGATTACACAACACGCTTGGATGTTCCTTGCAAGTTATGAGAATATTAGAAAGAAAATTTCTAAAAAAGCTATTATAAATATGGCGCATTTGGGAGCTCGTGCCTTTGAAGAAATTGGTGGAGAAATTGTACAAACAACCAGCTTTGTAATAGGAAACACATTTTTGAACAATTATCTTGGTACATATTGCAGACTTGTTGATCCGACGACACAAACTGGAAAAGAGGAACTCTTCATTAAAGGAAAAGAACGGTATATATCTAATCAACTACGATTTCAAAAGATACCAGGTGAACCGATAGCTTATTGGATTAGTGAACAGTTTGCTAATTGTTATGATAATGAGTTATTGGAGAAAGTTGCATTTTCTGATGGACAAATTTTAACTGGTAATAATGACAAGTATTTGAAATTGTTGTGGGAAGTGAATGCTCATGATATTGAAGCAAGGAAGTGGGCGTTACACGCTAAAGGAGGTGAATTTAGGCGATGGTATGGCAATATTGATACCGTAGTAAAGTTTGATCCAATCACGATTCAGCATTATAAAAGAGATAAAATTGCACGATTCCCCAAAGATGAAATCCTTTTTAGGAGAGGAATCACATGGACCCTTGTTTCGATGAATCCTTTGTTTGGCGTAAGAGAACTTGGTAAAAATTTGACATTTAATAAAGCGGCAGCAACAATATTGTTTAATGATGAAACTATTATAGATTATGTGTTAGGATTTTTAAATTCCAAGGTGTCACAAGCACTTTTAAGAATTATAAACCCGACAATGAATAATAATATCAAAGATATACTCAATATGCCATTTATCAAAGATATGAATTTTTATCCGCAGGTTAAATCCTTAGTCCAATATAATATTAGTATTTCAAAGCAGGATTGGGATGCTTTTGAAACCTCATGGGATTTTCAAAAGCATCCACTGCTTCGCAAAGTTTCTACCATTGCGGAAGCCTTTGACCAGTGGCAGACTGAATGCAATGACCGTTTTAACCAGCTGAAAGCCAATGAGGAAAAATTGAACCGTATTTTCATCGACATTTACGGTTTACAGGATGAGCTGACACCAGAGGTTGAGGACAAGGACGTTACTGTCCGCAAAGCTGATCTTGGCAGAGATATTCGCTCGTTCATTTCCTATGCGGTTGGCTGTATGTTCGGTCGCCACTCTCTGGATGCGGATGGTCTTGTCTATGCAGGTGGAGAATGGGATAACAGCAAATATAGTTCTTTTGCTGCGGATAAGGATAACATTATCCCGATTTGCGACGATGAATATTTTGAGGATGATATTGTCGGTCTATTCGTGGAGTTCGTAAAAACTGTTTACGGTGTAGATACCTTAGACGAAAACCTGAAATTCATTGCCGATGCACTGGGGGGAAAAGGTCAGCCGAAAGATGTGATTCGGAATTATTTTCTGAATGATTTTTATAAAGATCATTGTAAGATTTATCAGAAACGCCCGATTTACTGGCTATTTGACAGCGGCAAGAAGAATGGATTTAAGGCTCTGATTTATATGCACCGCTATCAGCCGGACACCATTGCCCGTATCCGTACCGATTATGTGCATGAACAGCAGGCTCGTTATCGTACTGCTATTGCGGATTTGGAACAGCGTATGGTCAATGCTTCCACTGGCGAGCGTGTGAAGCTGAACAAAAAGTTGAATACCTTGCAGGCGCAGGATACTGAAATCAGAATTTACGAGGAAAAGATTCATCACCTTGCCGACCAGATGATTTCCATTGATCTGGATGATGGTGTGAAGAAGAATTATGCAATATTTGATACAGTATTAAAAAAATTATAAATAGGAGACGAAGAATCATGAAAATTATGGTTACACTTACACAGCGTACAGGAGTTGCATATGCAACGGCAGAATATGATGGAAAGATAATTACTGTTCTGGCAGGTGGCAAAATAAGTCCGGATTTTGCAAATCATATCAGAGGTGGGAAAACCGCTAAAGCATATCGAGACAATCCAGAGTATGTGGATAAGAATGGTAATATTCTTAAAAACTGTGAGTTTACCAGCTCTTCAACAGCGGCTCAGTTTGTGACGGGGCGAAGTACAAATGGGTATAAGGCTTGGAAAGTTGAAAAGAAACTTAGTCTTGGTCAATATTTGAAGGATAAGGGCTTGCGTTAATGGGGGTGGTATTTTGATTGATGTTACTGTGAAAATTACAGCGATTATAATGTATTGCGATGAAAGTATACTTAATCTTGAATTGGGAAATGGTTATACTATCGAGAAGTGCTATTATGATGATTTCCCATTCAAATCAGAAATTGAAAATGGAAAAAATCAACTATGTATTGAGTATATAGGCTCACGTTTACATGATGAAAATGGTTCATACTTTATCTGCCTAAAAAAAGAAGATGTATTTTTGATAGATGGTCCTCAGATTGTTCCGGGTGCTGTAATCACGAATAAGACTTGCCAATGTGAAGATGAAATTGGAGCTTACCAAGAGCAAGAGGTACAATATTTGCATAAAATATTTTCGTTGTTGCGTTTATATAAAAACGGGAACATTGGATTATATCAAACATTTTTCAATTACAGATTTAAGGTGTTGGGTTTTATAAATAATACTCAGAACCATACGAGCAAGAATAGTACCAGAAATGCTTATGATGAACGAAAATATATACTTGCAACAGAAGATGTTGAACGCTGTAATCAGTTTTTAAGAGATTATAAATTACAAATTTATTCCATGATGAAACCTATTATTGATGAGTTTGTGTGGGGATTGGAGCAGACAGATGCTCCAACTGGATTTGAACAGTATACGACAGCATTAGAAATGGCACTTTTGCCGGTAAATCAACCAGGTAAAAAACAAATGTTATCCAATCGCATTGCAGTTTTGCTTGGAAAGAATGATGCAGAAGTTGTAGGAATACATGATAAGATGCTGGACTTTTATCGTTATCGCTCAGAATCCTTACATGAAGGTGATGGAAGCAATATCTCAAAGCAAGAACTCATTGAAATGGAAAATTATGTTCGTCAGACTATTACTGCAATTATGCAGAAATCTAAATGTCAGCTCGCTATCGACAATACGAAAACGTGGATTGATATTAAGAACGACTTGATGAATGAGCTGATTTCCAAAGTGGTAAATAAGAAAACTGCGGGTATTTTATAATATGAATGGTGGCAATAGCTGCCAAAGAGAGCGAGGTGTTACAATGACTATAGAAGAAATTCTTGCAGGAGAATCGAAGGATGTGGAGTTCAAAGAGAACCTGCCGGAGAAAAGCCTCAAATATATGAAATCTGTGGTTGCCTTTGCCAATGGAACCGGCGGAAAAATCATTTTCGGAATTGCCGATAAAACCAGAGAGGTTGTTGGCTTTGACAAGGAAGATGTGTTCAAGAAAATGGATGCCATTGCCAATGCCGTATCAGACAGCTGTGAACCGGCAATTATCCCAGATATCACTTTACAGACGGTTGATGGTAAGACTGTCATTGTGGTAGAGGTTTTTGAGGGCAGACAGCGCCCGTATTATATCAAAGCCCTTGGTAGAGATGGCGGTGTATATGTCCGTGTTGCCGGAACTACCCGCCTTGCCGATGAGTATATGGTAAAGGAGTTGTTGTTTGAGGGCAGTAACCGCTACTATGATCAGGCTTTATGTACTGGGTTAAATGTTACAGATGAAGATATTGATACCCTTTGCAAAGCTATGAAAGAGCAGGCTGTCAGAAATGCTCGGACAGAGGAACAGAAAGCATCGATTAAAGATGTAGGCAGACAGCAGTTGCGTTCCTGGGGAATTTTAATCGAGCGTGATGGAAAAGATTTTCCATCCAATGCGTTTGCAATTTTGACAGGCAACGGAGGCCTTCATGTTGCAACGCAATGTGGTGTGTTCAAAGGTACAACGAAAGCGGTATTTGTTGATCGTAGAGAATATACCGGACCGCTTTGGGAACAGATAGACGAAGCATTTCAGTTTGTCTTAAGAAATATTCATCTGGGTGCTACTATTGTGGGAATTTATCGCCAGGATGTTTATGAGATTCCACCGGATGCCATTCGTGAGTTGATTATCAATGCTATGGTACATCGTAGTTATCTGGATCATGGTACGATACAGGTAGCGGTATATGACAACCGATTGGAAATCACTTCTCCTGGGAAGCTGCCAATGGGACAAACGATGGAGCGTATGAAAGAAGGTTATTCCAAAATCAGAAATGAAGCCCTTGCCCATGCGTTTGCTTACATGAATCTGATCGAGCATTGGGGAAGCGGTATTCCGAGAATTATTGATAAAGTGAAAGCTGCCGGACTTCGGGAGCCGGAGTTTATTGGTGGCGAAGTGGATTTGCGTATCAATATTTATCGAGGTCAGGTTGACGGCACTGTTGACCTCAATGACCTCAATAACGCCATTAAAGTGCCGGATACTATTGATAAAATGCCAGATAGTGGCAATGAAGTGCCGGATAAAACAGAAACAGTGCCAGATACGACAAAGAAAATGCCGGATAGTGAACAGGAACAACAAATCTATAAATATGTATTGGAAAATGGCTCTATTACTACTGCTGAAACAGTAGAGATTTTAGATGTAAAACATCGTAGAGCCAGAGCTGTCTTGCTGAATATGGTTAAGGATGGTTATTTGAGAAAAGAGGGTGCGGCACGAAGCACTATTTATGTAAAAAATACGGAAGGGAGATAATGCAGCATGGATACAGACAAAATAATACAAGATTTAAATCGCAGGTTTGCTGCACCTCTTCCTGAGTTTTATCAGCGTCGTATCATTTTCTGGTACGATGAAGATAAGGAATTTGAGGATAAATTGGATGAAGTGGTTTTGGAAAATGCAAAGGTGATTGCGCTGACAGGAAATAATGCGTTTTCTGTAAAAAAACTGCTTTCAGTAGATGATTTGACCACAAATTATCTGGTTTACAGTCCGTGTGTCTATAACCGCCCAGATGATAACTGGCTTCTGGATGTGGAGCTTTACAGCGAAGAGTTTCGGGCGGATCTGATTTCTATTTGGATGGATGAGATGGGACTTATATCAAATCCGGCAATGAGGAAACAGGTTAAAAATTATCGTGCTTATTTCAATGCGAAAGATCGTCGTTTGAAAGTCAGCACACAGAATAAAGTTCCGGAAACACCGGCACAGTTACACATGGCTGTCATGGCGGCAATCTGTGGATTGAAAGATGCACAGCCTAATATGATTCTCCGTAGTGTGTTCCAGGCGGGACTGGATTTGAATAATAATACGGTTTATCAGGATTTTGTAAAATATCATGCAGACGCAGCATTTTGGGCGATGGTTCGTCAGGGATGCGGATTTGTGGAGGAGGAACCAGACCTTGAGCGGTTAGCAATTCATCTACTTTTAACCGCGGCGACCCGTACCATGCGGCAGGAATATCTTGCCGGACTAGACAGTTTTATTTCCATACCACATCAGGCATATTGCTATGATTTTATTTCTGAATGGCTTCATAGTGACAACATTCCGCAATTATATGATGTGGCACGTTATGTTGAGGATGAAGCTTGTCTGTATCAGCGTTTTGAAAAGCTGACAGTAGAAGATTTGGTAGGAACAGAGTGCTTTCCGTGTATTAATGAAGTGATTCTGACAAAGATAATGACAGAGATCAGTGACCATATTATTGATGTGGATACCATTACGAATACCGTTGAAAAACGGAGAACTTGTGTATGGTATGAGCCATTTGAGAATTTTTATGACGGTATCTTACAAGTGGCGAATATGCAAAGTTTCTTTAAGGAACATTCTGCCGGATTCCATACCGCAGAAGCGAAAAGTATCTGGAAAGAATATACTGAGAGCTACTATCAGATGGACACTTATTACCGTTTGTTCCATCTTAGTTTTCAAAAGAGTTTGGAGACTTCCAATATTCTGCTGGATGATTTGTTCAAGCATGTTGTCGATAAGGTGGAAGGACTTTATACACACTGGTTCTTAGGTGAGTTGGGCAACAACTGGTCGGATGTATGTGCGGATGAACTGGCAACTTACGGTAAAGTTCTGGAAGTACCGCAACAGGAGGATTTTTACCGTTCCCGTATCCAAACCTCAGATACGAAAGTATTTGTAATTATCTCAGATGCCATGCGTTATGAAGTGGCGGCTACGATGGCAGATCAGCTTCAGCGAGAAACGCAAAGTAAGGTTTCTATCAGCAGTATGCAGAGCATCTTTCCTTCTACTACAAAGTTTGGTATGGCAGCTTTGTTGCCGCACAAAGAACTGACAGTAGAGGTTCGGAACGATATTTTGACGGTTTTGGCAGATGGACAGTCTACGGCAAGTACTTATAGGGATAAGGTTCTGAAAACAGAAGATTCGGCAAGCGTGGCTTTAAAGTATAATGACATCATTGCTATGAAACGAGCGGAAAGAAGTGCTTTGGTGAAAGGGATGGATGTGGTCTATATTTACCACGATACCATAGATGAAGCCAGCCACACTTCGGATACTGCTGTTTTTGCTGCCTGTGACAAGGCGATTTCAGAATTGAAGAATCTTGTGCGTATTATCGTAAATGAATTTGGTGGAACGAATATTTTAATTACGGCAGATCATGGATTTCTTTATACATACAGTCCTTTGAAGGAAGAGGACAAAGTAGATAAAAGAGGATTTTTTGATGTGGATGTAACAAACTCTGACATTACAAAAAAAGAAAGTATCAAGCGATGTGTAGAATATGGCAGAAGATATGCAATTATGCAGAAAGGTGTGCAACCAGATTACTTGATGCCTGTAAAATTCCTGGGCGGAAATACGGAATTTGATGGATTTGCACCGAGAGAAAGTATTCGTATCAAAATGAATGGCGGCGGTATGAATTTTGTGCATGGTGGTATCAGTTTGCAGGAAATGGTTGTTCCAGTGATTGAGTATCATTATCTCCGCAACGATTCTATGGAATATAAGCGAAATAAGCAGAAATATGATACTAAGCCGGTAACGGTTAATTTACTGTCCGCAAACCGTAAGATCAGCAATATGATTTTTTCGTTGAACTTCTATCAAAAAGATGCGGTCAGTACAAATCGTGAAGCAGCAACCTATCAAGTTTATTTTACAGATGAGGACGGCAAACAGATTAGTGATATTCAGAAGATTATTGCAGATAAGACCAGCGATAACGGTGCAGAAAGAACTTTCCGTTGTCAGTTTAATCTAAAATCTTTAAAATACAGCAATACCGCTACTTATTATCTGGTAATTGCAGATGAACAGGGATTACAGCTGCCACAGCGGGAGCCATTCCAGATTGACATCGCCTTTGCGGTGGACGAGTTTGATTTTTTTAGTTAATGCCGCAGGAGGAGAGAAAGATGGAGCAATTTGCAGAGGGTGAAAGTACCCGTGAAGAAATAAAGAACAAGCTCCGTCAGAACTTTGACGGTAAGATTGTTCGGAAAGACCTGACAAAGAAAATTAAAGAAGGGGCGAATGTCCCAGTGTATGTTCTTGAGTTCTTGTTGGGACAGTATTGCAGTTCAGATGATGAGACGGTTATAGAGAAAGGCGTACAGAATGTGAAGCGTATTCTTGCTGACAACTTTGTACGCCCGGATGAATCACAGAAAATTCTGTCTCAGCTGCGTAAAAAAGGCAGTTACACAATCATTGATATGGTGACTGTTCGACTGGATATGAAAAAGGATTGCTTTTTTGCAGAGTTTTCTAATTTGGGCATTGGTAATGTACCGATTGCCGATGAATATCCAGAAAAATTTGATCGCCTGCTCTGCGGCGGTATCTGGTGTATTGTTCAGCTGGATTATGAGGTTGAAGGCGACAATAATTTTGGCATTGAGGATATTGATGGAAATCCACTTCGTTCCAAACAGAAAAAGCAGAAAGATATTTCACCAATCAGTATCCGTAAGCTGACACCGATCCAGATGCCGCACATTGATATTGATGAACTGAAGCAGGGACGAAAAGCTTTTACGAAAGATGAATGGTTGGATATCCTTCTTCGTTCTATCGGAATGGAACCGGATGAATTTACATACCGTGAGAAATGGTTGCTCTTGACCCGTATGATTCCATTAGTTGAGAATAACTTTAATCTTTGTGAGCTTGGACCGAGAAGCACCGGTAAATCTCATCTTTACAAAGAGATTTCACCAAACAGTATTTTGATTTCCGGTGGACAGACGACGGTTGCAAACCTGTTTTACAATATGGGACGCAAAACGGTCGGACTGGTCGGCTTATGGGACTGTGTAGCCTTTGATGAAGTGGCAGGTATCAAGTTTAAAGATAAAGATGGCATTCAGATTATGAAGGATTACATGGCATCCGGCTCTTTTGCCCGTGGCAAAGAAGAAAAAGCTGCTACTGCGTCCATGGTATTTGTGGGAAATATCAATCAGAGTGTGGACGTGCTGTTGAAAACATCCAGTCTGTTTGCACCTTTCCCGCAGGAAATGGGAACAGATACAGCATTTCTTGATCGTATGCACTGTTATCTTCCAGGATGGGAGATACCGAAGTTCAGACCGGAGCATTTTACTAATGATTATGGTTTTATCAGTGACTATTTGGCAGAGTTCATCCGAGAGCTTCGCAAGGAGCAGTATGGAGATGCACTTGATCACTACTTCCGTCTGGGGAGAAATCTGAATCAGCGTGATACAATTGCGGTTCGTCGTATGATAGACGGTTATCTGAAGTTGATGTACCCAAATGGTGAGTTTACCAAAGAAGAACTGGAAGAAATTATTCAGATTGCATTGGAAATGCGTCGCCGTGTCAAGGAGCAATTGAAGAAGCTGGGTGGTATGGAGTTTTATGATGTGAACTTCTCTTATATAGATCTAGAAGATATGTCAGAACATTATGTTTCCGTACCAGAACAGGGTGGTGGTAAGCTGATACCGGATGGAATGTGTAATCCGGGACAGGTTTATACCGTATCCAGAGGAAAAAGTGGCATGATTGGTGTATTCCGTTTGGAAAGTCAGATGCTTCCAGGCAATGGCAAAATTGAACGGACTGGCTTAGGCAGTGATTCTAAATGCAAGGAAGCGGTGAACACGGCATTTAATTATCTGAAAGCCAACGGCAATCGGATCAGTGGCTCTATCAGCACCTCGACCAAGGATTACATCATCAATTATCAGGATTTGCAGGGTATCGGTATGACAGACAAATTGGCACTTCCAACATTGATAGCACTTTGTTCGATTGCTCTTGGAAAGCCTGTTGTCAGCAACTTGGCAGTGTTGGGAGATATAACAATTAGTGGCACAATGATAAAGGTGGATGAACTTGCCAATACACTTCAGGTGTGTCTGGATAGCGGCGCAAAGAAGGTGCTGATTCCAAGTACATCGTTTGTTGATTTTGCAAGTGTTCCAGCTGATCTGATGAGTGCATTTCATCTGATTCCGTATCAGAGTGCGGAAGATGCAGTGTTTAAGGCGTTAGGGGTAGAGTAAAATCGAAGATAGGAGGCTACGAATGGCTATTGAGAAGGTAATCATTCAAAATTTTAAGAAGTTTAAAAATCCGTTTGAAGTAAAATTTAATGAAAATATCAATCTTCTGGTTGGTGATAATGAATCTGGAAAATCTACTATTCTTGAAGCCATTCATGTGGCTTTAACGGGTATGTATGCTGGTCGAAATATTAGAAATCAGCTATCAACATATTTATTTAATAGAGAAGCAGTTGAGGAATACCTGGCATCAGTGGAAAATGGACAGCCGATTGCACCTCCAGAAATAATGATTGAGTTATATTTCAAAAGTGGAACATTGCCTGAATATGAAGGAAATGGTAATTCCGAAAAAAGTGATGGTATAGAGGGAATCAGATTCACAATTAGTTTTTCTGATAAATTTAATTCAGAATATGAAAGTTTGCTGAAAACAGAAAAAATTATAAGTTTGCCTATTGAATTTTATGAAGCTAAATGGTTTTCTTTTAGCCGAGATGAAAAAATGCCCAGATTCATACCAATAAAGTCTGTAATGATTGATTCGTCAAATTACAGATACCAAAATGGGTCTGATGTATATATTTCCAGAGTAGTAAAGGATTTCCTTGAACCAGAGGACATAACAGCAATAACACAAGCCCATAGAAATATGATAGATGAGTTTGCACAAAATGAAGCAATTCAGTCAATCAATGAGAAAATTAGTGCAGCGTCTACTGTTATGAATGGAAAATTATCATTGAGTGCCGATCAGGGAGTTCAAAATTCTTGGGAGTCAAGTTTGGTTACGCAGGTGGATGGAATCCCGTTTGCTCATGCTGGAAAAGGTGCACAATGTATCATAAAAACACAATTAGCTTTAAGTCATAAACAGGCAGAAAAAGCAAGTATTATTTTGATTGAAGAACCTGAAAGTCATTTGTCTTTTTCCCGATTAAGCGAACTAATGGGAGTTATTGAAAAGGCTGCATCTGGTAGACAAATTATAGCATCAACGCATAGTAGCTTTGTCGCTAATAAACTCGGACTGGAAAATTTAATTTTGCTTTCAGGCGATAATTGTTGCTCGATGCAATCGCTCAAAAAGGAAACTTTTGAATTTTTCAAAAAAGTGGCAGGTTATGATACACTGCGATTGATTCTTTGTAAAAAATCAATCTTAGTAGAGGGCGATTCAGATGAGCTGGTTGTTCAGCGGGCATATATGGATACTCATGAGGGGCGGCTTCCTATCCAAGATGGAATAGATGTAATGACCGTAGGTGGGGTGACATTTAAGCGGTATCTTGAAATTGCACAGACACTAAACAAAGAAACAGCTGTTGTTACGGATAATGATGGAAATATTGAAGCTGTTAAGAAAAAGTACAAAGAATATGAAGAAATACAATGTATTCATATATGTGTTGATGAGGTAGTGGATACAGGTGATTTGAAACTGTCAGATAAGGATTTTAATTATAATACCTTAGAGCCGAAAATATTAAAAGAAAATGGACGAGAAGCAATGAACAATATTTTTGGAACTAACTACGATACGGATGATGAGATGCACAAATATATGCACGCTCATAAGACGGATTGTGCCATAGCAATTTTTGAATCGGCTACGAAAATTAAATATCCTGAGTATATAATGAGGGCGATAAAAAATGAGTAGTCTAATTATTGCGGCGGCAGGGGCAGGAAAAACAACATTTCTTGTAAAGAAGGCATTGGAGATTTCTGAAAATGTTTTGATAACAACTTATACCGATGCTAATGAACAAAGCATTAGAGACAAATTTTACGAAATAAATGGTTGTATTCCATCTAATGTAACTATTATGCCGTGGTTTTTGCTGCTAATCAAGCATGGTATACGACCTTACCAAAGCTATCTTATAAATAATAGGGTATCCGGTGTGTTATTAGTGAATAAGGCAGATAAAAATTTGTTGAGACTAAAGGATACAAATGAGAAAAAATATGTCACGGCTTCCGGTAATGTATATTCAAATATGATTTCAAAATTGCCCTGTGTTTTGGACGAATTATCGAATGGATGTGTATTTCGCAGAATACGAAAAATTTTTTCTTATGTTTTTGTAGATGAAATACAAGATTTTGTTGGATATGATTTAGAAGTTATAAAAAAGTTGCATGAGGTTGGTTGCAACATGACTTTAGTAGGAGATCCTCGTCAGACGACGTATCGAACTCATTATGAAGCAAAATATAAAAAATATGCAGGTGGGAAAATAGTGATTTTTGTGCAGGATAATATTGCCGGAATGAATATTGATACCACAACATTATCGACATCTCATAGAAATAATCAGATTATATGTGATCTTGCAAATCAGATGTATCCTGATATGAAGCCATGCGATTCTGCCATGAATGAAAAAACGGGACATGATGGAATATTTTGGGTTCACGAGAATGATATTGATAAATATGTAGATATATATAATCCTGTTCAGTTGCGGTATGATAAAAGAACCAAGGTAAATCCCATCCCAAAAACGATGAATTTTGGATTGTCCAAGGGACTTACTTTTAATAGAGTCTTGATATACCCGACGAAACCAATGCTGGATTGGTTGTCAGGAAAGTCCAAAGACATGAAGGATGAAAGTCTTTCTAAGTTTTATGTTGCAGTGACGAGAGCACGGTATAGTGTGGCTTTTGTATACAAGACAAAACGACTTCCAACTAACGATATTGGAACAAGGTGGACACCTGATGTATTGGAATAAATAATAGATTGCACGACAAGAAGTAATTTAGTTGTTATAAGTAATAATACTGTGTATTGGGCATAATCTAAGTTTCACTTATGTAGGTGTCTGAGGAAAATTTAATAGGAAAAACATGAAAAAAGCACTGAAAACCGTTTGTCGGGAGATCCATGTAGGTGGACAGCTTGTATATTATGAAGGTGAAGAAGGATATTGTTTCCATGATTCAGAAACCAAAACGGATGCAGGAATCAGAGACATTCCTATGACACAGATGGTATATGATGCGTTCCGTAAACAGAGAGAGCTGAACCTGATGCTTGGTTTGCAGAGTAATGTAGAGATTGGTGGACGCAGTGGATTCATCTTCAATACAAAGTATGGACGTCCGATTATGCCAGCGGGAGTGAACAGCTTTCTGAAAAACATTGTTAATGCCTATAATAAGAAAGAAAGCAAACTGGCAGAAGGAGAGAAGCGAGAGCCGGAGCTGATGCCTCCTATTTCATCGCATACCCTTCGTCATACGGGATGTACCAGACTGGGTGAGAATAATGTCAATCCCAAAGTTATGCAGTATGTGATGGGGTGCTGGATGTCCGGGGGACATCCGTTTAGCACCGACCGTAGCGGAGCGAAGAACATTCAGATGCACAGATCACAATGAATGTCTACAATCATATTGCAGAGAAGTCTCATGTGGAGAACGAGATGTCTAAAATGAATCTGCCAGAAACCGTACCTGCTGTGGTATAAACCAGAAGTCGTTGTCGTAAAATGTGGTAAGAAAATCAGACGAATATATTTTTCCAAGAATTTGTGGTCAAAATGTGGTCAAATCAAGAAAATCGAGTGCGAAAGTAAGTGAAAAATCCCTGTGAAGCCCGTAAAATCAAGGCTTCACAAAATCTTCACAAAATAATTAGCACTCACCTCTTGACAGTGCTAATAATAAGTGTTATATTACAGCTAGAACAAAGGAAGAGGGATACAAAGAGAGGAAAAGAAGAAAACCTCCGGTATCCGGAAGCCTTTCCGTTCCAAAGAAACAGGTAAACAAAAAGATCCGGTGAAAAGAAAAACCGGAGAAAAAGCATGGATCAGGTTCCATGAGAAGAATAAGAAGGAGCGATGACTTATGTTAATGCCTAGTATTTTTGGAGAAAATTTATTTGATGACTTTTTCAACGATTTTCCGTTCTATGATTATGACAAAGAGATGAAGAATACAGAAAAGAAACTGTATGGCCGCAAAGCCAGCCATGTGATGAAAACAGATATCCGCGAGCTGGACAATGGCTACGAGGTAGTGGTTGACCTTCCGGGATTCACAAAAGATGAAGTTCAGGCCACACTGGAAAATGGTTATCTGACCATCAGTGCCGAGAAAGGTCTCGACAAAGACGAGAAAGAAAAAGAGAGCGGCCGTTACATCCGCAAAGAGCGTTACGCAGGTGCATGCAGCAGAAGCTTCTATGTAGGTGAGGATATTACCGAAGAGGACATCAAGGCTGAATTTAAACACGGTCTGCTGAAACTCTTCGTACCGAAGAAGGAAGCAAAACCGGCTGTGGAGCAGAAAAAGACAATCTCCATTGAAGGATAAAAGAAAAAAAGCAAAAGCGTTTGCCGCCCGGGAATGTTAAAATTCCCGGGCGGCAAAATTTTTATCTTTTCCGGTACATCCCGAGGGAAAGAATCCGGAATATGCGGGCGGATATACGTGATTTTCAGATTCGGAAAATAAATTGTATACAATAATGTACTTGCTATTTGGGAACAGGTCGGATACAATAGGCGTGACAATTACAAAATGAGAGAACTCGTATCAAAAGGAGAAATCATGAAGAAAAGAAGAAGCGTACTTGCGCTGCTTTTAGTTGCAGCTCTTACTGTTGTACTTGGCGGATGCCAGGATGGCAAGGATGGGAAAGCAGATTCTTCCGATACCACAAGTTCTCAGGTATCAATGGAATCAACCCCGACAGGGGAACCTGTTATGGGAGGTTCCATCACGGTAGGAATTCCTCAGGACATTGAGGATAGTCTTGACCCACACAAATCTGTTGCGGCAGGAACGAAAGAAATCCTATTCAATATTTATGAGGGCCTTGTAAAGCCCGATGAAGAAGGAAATCTGAACGATGCGGTGGCAGAGAGCCATTCGATCTCGGAGGATGGAAAGGTTTATACCTTCAAGCTCCGGAATGGTGTCAAGTTCCACGATGGAACGACCGTCACTGCAGAGGATGTAAAATATTCAATCGAACGCTGTGCGGGTATCAACGGAGACGGAACGCCTCTGGTAGAGGCATTTTCCAATGTAGACAAGGTTGAAATTCCGGACGAGAGCACGATCGACATCTATTTAAAAGAGCCAGACACCGAGTTTCTTGCCTATCTGACGGTGGCGATTGTACCTGAGCATGTGGAAGATCTGGAAGCAGATCCGGTCGGAACAGGCCCGTTCCACTAT
The DNA here is from genome assembly GCF_003479185.1 of Blautia sp. AF17-9LB. NCBI lineage: Bacteria > Bacillati > Bacillota > Clostridia > Lachnospirales > Lachnospiraceae > Blautia > Blautia sp. AF17-9LB. The sequence goes on along the minus strand of NZ_QUGU01000018.1, from coordinate 65,981 downwards.
GTATCACGGTCCCCGCAGGAAAACATTGTCCTTGAAAAATTCAGCGATTACTGGGATACGGAAAATCAGGCGTATCTGGACAAGGTAACATTTCGAATTGTCAAGGACAGCAATGCAGTCGTAACAAACCTAAAATCCGGAACACTGGACATGTATGCACGTCTTAGTTCCACACAGACAGCGCAGCTTGCCGAAGATTCCGATTTTACGATTTATGACGGCGGTATGAACCTGGTACAGGCGCTGTATCTGAACAATGCCGTGGAACCGCTCAACAATGTGAAGGTGCGCCAGGCGCTCTGCTATGCGGCAAACCGTCAGGAAGTGCTGGATATGATTGCGGACGGAAAAGGAACGATCATCGGAAGCAGCATGTTCCCGGCATTTGGAAAATATTATGTGCCGGAACTGTCAGAGCGATATAATCAGGATATTGAGAAGGCAAAAGAACTGTTAAAAGAAGCCGGATACCCAGATGGATTTGAGCTTACGATTACAGTGCCGAACAATTATCAGCAGCATATCGATACAGCCCAGGTTCTTGTAGAGCAGCTTAAAGCGATCGGTGTTACTGCCAAAATTCAGCAGGTCGAGTGGGACAGCTGGCTGTCGGATGTATATGCAGACCGGAAGTTCCAGTCCACGGTTGTCGGCGTTGACGCGGCATATCTGAGCGGACGCGCGTTGCTGGAACGGTTTACCTCAACATCATCCAAGAACTTTATCAACTACAGCAACGAAGAGTATGATAAACTGTATCAGCAGGTTAAGACCAGCACGGATGAAGAGGAGCAGGTTGAGCTTTACAAAAAAATGGAAACACTGCTCTGTGACGATGCGGCAAACCTGTATATCGAGGATATGGCATGCGAGGTTGCACTTCGGAGCGATTTTGCGGGCTACCAGTTCTATCCGCTGTATGTACAGGATATGGCGAAAATTTATAAAGTAAAATAAAAATCAAATTATAGGGGACTCGAAAGGCAGAGGGAAAAGAAAAACTCTCATTCAATTGTCAAATGCTGCCGGAAGAGTCCCCTGTAATTATTAGTAGAAATCCCGAAAATATGTTAGGCTTGACTTTTTTTCCGACACTGCCTACTATAGAAAAAGACAGAGAAAACGTAAGGGCTCCGCGGCAATGCAGGAGGCCTTTTTTTAAAAGAAGGGGGAACCATGACAGATTTTCTGGTAAGACGTTTTGTAAAAGATTATGAGAAAACCGACAACGCGGATGTGCGCACGAGCTACGGCATTTTGTCAAGCATCGTGGGAATCTGCTGCAACATTCTGCTGTTTACGGCAAAGCTGCTGATCGGTGCCGGAATGAACTCTCTGGCGATTATGGCGGATGCGTTCAACAACCTCTCGGACGCGGCATCGTCTGTGATCAGCTTCGTCGGTGTGAAGATGGCAAACAAACCGGCCGACAAAGAGCATCCGTTCGGGCATGGGCGGATCGAGTATATTGCAGCGCTGATCGTTTCGTTTCTGGTTATTGAAGTCGGCTTTACGTTTTTAAAGAGCTCCCTGGAGAAAATCCGCAATCCGGAAGAGATCACATTTCAGATGGTTCCGTTTTTGATTCTGGTGCTCTCGGTTGGTGTAAAGCTGTGGATGGCGCTTTTCAACCGAAAACTGGGAAACCGCATTCAGTCGAAGGTGATGCTGGCAACGTCGGCGGATTCCATGGGCGACGTGATCACGACGAGCGCAACGATCGCTTCTATATTGATCTGCCATTTCCTTTCGGTTAATATCGACGCAATCGCAGGACTTGTTGTGGCGGTACTCGTTATGTGGTCCGGTATTTCCATTGCAAAAGATACATTGGAACCGCTGATCGGGCAGGGCGCGGATCCGGATCTGTATGCACGGATCATGAAAGAGGTTGCTTCCTATGAAGGAATTGTAGGAACCCATGATCTGATTGTCCACAACTACGGGCCTGGCAGAAGTATGGCATCGATCCATGCGGAGGTGCCGCGAGATGTCGATATCGAGGTATCGCATGATATTATCGACCGCATTGAACATGAGGTCGGCAAAAAATTGGGGATTCTGCTGGTCATCCACATGGATCCGGTGGAGATCCACGATGCGACGGTTCTTGCGACAAAGGAGAAGGTAAGAAACGTAATTTCCATTCTCGATCCGGAGCTTTCCTTCCACGATTTCCGTATGATCAACGGGGCGGAGAAAAAGAAGCTGATTTTTGATCTTGAAATCCCGTATTCTTATAAGAAGAAAGACTGTGATCGCGTGATCGGGCAGATCGGGGCGCTGATGAAGGAAATGGATGAGAAGTATGAATGCGTCGTCAACATCGACAAAAAATACGTGGCGGGAGAGTGACAACGGCCGGGTTGAGCCGTCAAATCCCTTCCAAAATGTTCCAAAAGTCAGTTTTTTGAAAAAAATAAAAAAATTTCAAAAAAGGTGTTGACTTTTCTCTTGCGATAGTGTATTATATATTTTGTCGCAAGGCAATGGGCTATCGCCAAACGGTAAGGCAACGGACTCTGACTCCGTCAGTTCCTGGTTCGAATCCAGGTAGCCCAGCTCATTAAAAGGTCTCAGGTCTCGTACCTGAGGCCTTTTTCGATGCTCAAAAACAAATACAGCAGGAGGAACGAAACGATGAAGTATTCCTTTACGAGCAGAATCCGCTACAGCGAAATCGGTGAGGACGGAAATCTCACCCTGCCGGGGCTGATCAATTACTTTCAGGACTGCAGTACCTTCCAGTCGGAAGCGATCGGCGAGGGCGTTGCGGAGCTCAAAAAACGAGGCTGCGCCTGGGTGCTGTCCGCGTGGCAGATTCATGTGCGCCGCTATCCATCCCTTGGTGAAGCGGTAAAAATCACTACATGGGCGAGCGGCTTCAAAGGATTTCTTGGCATGCGTAACTTCACGATGGAAACAGAAGACGGCGAAATGCTCGCCTGTGCCAACTCCATCTGGTCTTACGTCAATATGGAAACGGGTCATCCCGTCCGCGCACCGAAAGAGACGACAGACGCCTATGGCATTGACGATCCGATCGACGAGGATTTCGGCGAGCGCAAAGTGAAAATGCCGGAAGCAGATTTCATCGGCGAACCGTTCCCGGTGCGGCCGCACAACCTCGATACGAACCACCACGTCAACAACGCACAGTTCATTTCCCTTGCCGGTGAATGCCTTCCGAAGAACTTCACCGTGCGCCGGATGCGCGCCGAATACAAACAGCAGGCGCACCTCGGCGATGTCCTGCATCCGTTGCGCGCTGAGACGGAAAACGGCTGTTTTATCTCGCTGAACGATGAAAAAGGACAGCCATACGTAGTTGTGGAATTTCAATGATTGTGGTACAATCGGAAAGAATAAGATACGAACGTAATAAACACAATGAGGAAAGGGGAATTTGCCATGAGAGCGCAGAACCTTACACTGTTAACCGATTTATATGAACTTACCATGATGCAGGGCTACTACGAGAACCCGTCCGATCAGATCGTGGTATTTGATGCATTTTACAGAAAGAATCCATGCGGCGGCGCATACGCCGTATGTGCAGGACTTGAGCAGGTAATCGAGTATGTCCGCGATCTTCACTTTTCACCGGATGACATCGACTATCTCCGTTCCCTCCATATTTTCAACGATGATTTCCTGGAGTATTTAAGAGGCTTCCATTTCACCGGAGATATCTATGCGATCCCGGAAGGAACCGTCGTATTTCCAAGAGAACCGCTCTTAAAAGTTGTCGCTCCGATCATGGAGGCACAGCTTGTAGAGACCGCGATTCTGAACATGATCAACCATCAGAGCCTGATCGCGACGAAAGCATCCCGCGTTGTTTACGCGGCAAAGGGCGACGGCATCATGGAGTTTGGACTCCGCCGTGCACAGGGACCGGATGCTGGTATCTACGGCGCGCGTGCTGCCATGATCGGCGGCTGCATCGGAACCTCCAATGTCCTGACCGGACAGATGTTTGACGTTCCAGTCAAGGGAACCCACGCACACAGCTGGATCATGAGCTTCCCGGATGAGTACACCGCATTCAAAACGTATGCGAAAATGTATCCAGAAGCATGCATTCTTCTCGTAGACACCTACGATGTTCTCGAATCCGGTGTTCCGAATGCGATCCGCGTCTTCAAAGAGATGAGAGCAGAGGGCTTACCGATGAAGGGCTACGGCATCCGCATCGACAGCGGTGACCTGGCTTACCTGTCGAAAAAAGCATATCAGATGCTCGAGGCAGAAGGTTTCGGTGATGCCATCATTTCCGCATCCAGTGACCTCGATGAGTACCTGATCGACAGCCTGAAAACCCAGGGTGCGAAGATTAATTCCTGGGGTGTCGGCACAAATCTGATTACCTCCGGTGACTGGCCGGCATTCGGCGGCGTTTACAAGCTGGCAGCAGCAAAAGATAAAGATGACGCAGAATTCACACCGAAGATAAAGCTGTCCGAGAACTCCGAGAAAGTAACAAACCCGGGCAATAAGACGATTTATCGTATTTATGATAAAGAAACCGGAAAGATCCGTGCCGACCTGATCTGCCTCGCAGACGAGACCTTCGACGAGAGCAAAGATATGATCATCTTCGACCCGATCGAGACCTGGAAAAAGACGAAGATCAAAGGCGGAACCTACACCTTACGCGAGCTCCTCGTTCCGATTTTCCAGAAGGGCGCATGCGTCTACACTTCTCCATCCGTCATGGAGATCCGCGACATCTGCACCAGAGAGAAAGATACCCTCTGGGAGGAGTCCAAACGTCTGGTCAATCCGCATGAGGTTTACGTGGATCTGTCCGACAAGCTGTACCACATCAAGAGCGACCTGCTCGAGGAGATGAGCATGAAGGCTCTCGGCGAGCAGTAAGAAAGGAAGTCAAATGTTAAATATAGGAAGAAAGCAAAAGCTGGTAGTAGTAAAGAAAGTAGAATTCGGTATTTATCTTGGGGAGACCCGGGAAGCAGGCGAGAAGGAACGCGTTCTTCTGCCGATCAAACAGGTGCCGGAAGGAACAAAAGAGGGAGATGAGCTGGAAGTATTTCTGTACCGCGATTCCAGCGACCGTCTGATTGCGACAACCAGAGAGCCGAAGCTGGTGCTTGGAGAGCTGGCTGTCTTAAACGTAGCTGCTACCGGAAAGATCGGAGCATTTCTGGACTGGGGTCTGGAAAAAGATCTGTTTCTTCCGTTTAAACAGCAGACCCGCCGCCTCCATCCAGGTGATGAGGTTCTGGTTTCCCTCTACATCGACAAGAGCGACCGTCTCTGCGCAACGATGAAGGTTTACCATTTCCTGAAAACCAATTCTCCGTACGTCGTAGGCGATATCGTAAAGGGAAGAATCTACGAGATCAGCGGAAACTTCGGCGTTTTCGTTGCTGTTGATGACCGCTACTCCGGCCTGATTCCAAAGAGAGAAGCACAGGCAGACTATCATGTCGGCCAGGAACTTGAGTGCCGCGTTACAGAAGTCAAAGAGGACGGAAAACTCTCCCTGTCCGCACGCGGAAAAGCGTACGAGCAGATCGCAATCGATGCAGAGAGCGTTCTTTCTGTGATCGAGGAATTTGCAGGTGTCCTTCCATTTGATGACAAAGCATCACCGGAAGTGATTCAGAGAGAATTCGGCCTCAGCAAAGCAGCATTTAAGCGCGCGGTCGGCCATCTGATGAAAGAAAAACAGGTTGTCATCCGCGACGGTAAAATCTGGACGGCAGAAAAAGCAAAATAAGAAAAAATCGGGCACTGGACAGGAAGCACATCCTCTCCGGTGTCCGTTTTTTTGTGTCAGACAGCAGATAAAATTTTGAAATTTTTTCTGCGCCCGGTTTGCGGTTGCGCGAAGAGAGGATTGCGCTTATAATATGATCTATATGACAAAAAATGACACAGGATCTGATGGAGAGAGATGAAGAAAAAGAAAAGTAAGAAAAAAACATCTTTTATTTCCAAAACCGCAATGACGGTTTTGACGATCATTCTGATTATTCTGTTTTTCTGCATTATGTCGATGGTCGAGAAAATACAGGGAACGGCCCGCGTTGTCAACTATGCCGGTCTGGTGCGCGGAAAAACGCAGCGGATTATCAAGCTGGAGGATGCGGGAGAACCGCAGGATACGATGATTGCAGACATCAACGCTTATATCGACGGTCTGCAGAACGGAAGCAGCGAGCTGGATCTGGTGCGCCTGGATGACCGGGATTTTCAGGATAAGATGACTGAGCTGGCATCGTATTTTGAAGAGCTGAAGGCAGAGATTCTGCTGGTGCGTGAAAAAGGATATGAGAATACCGCGATTATCGAAAAGAGTGAGACCTTTTTCAAAATCTGTGACGAGGCGACGGGCCTTGCGGAAGCGTATTCGCAGAGAATGGCGTCTTCGCTGAAGAAGCTGGAGCAGGTGGTAGTAGGAGATATCATCGGTCTGGTGTTTGTCATCGGTATGGAGCTGATCAAGGCCGTCCGCTATGCGGCGATGAACCGTATTCTGCAGAAGAAAGTCTATCTCGATGAGGCGACGGGCCTGCCAAATAAAAATAAATGCGAAGAGATTCTGGAGGGAAGCGACGGAGGAGAAGAAATTTCCGGCGTGTATGCGGTCTGCGTGTTTGACCTCAACAATCTGCGCACGATCAACAACAGTCTGGGTCACGATAAGGGAGACGAATATATCCGTTCCTTTGCCGTTCAGCTTCGAAAAGCAGTCCCGGAGGAGTATTTCGTCGGAAGAAACGGCGGAGATGAGTTTCTTGCCATTCTGCGCGGACTGAACCGCGAAGAAGTGGAAGCGTGCATGAAGCACATCCGCACGCAGACGGCAGAATATTCCCGCCAGCACCCGGAGATGCCGATCAGCTACGCCGGAGGCTATGCACTGTCCACGGAATTTGAAGACTGTGATATCCGGGAACTGTTCCGCCATGCGGACCAGAACATGTATATCGACAAAAACCGCGCGAAGATGGAAGAAGCCGCCGCAGAGCGGAAGATCAGCCTGGAAGCGCTGGACGTCGTAAAGAAAAAGGGATACCATTTTTCCAACTGTATTTACTGCAATGCAAGACAGGACCAGTATCGGATTCTGCGCGCCGTTTCGGGCTTTTTCCTTGCCGAGGACGGCAGCTATACCGGTGCGGCCGAGCATATTGTGCAGGGCATCACGGATGAGGAAAAGAGAAAGGAAATGCGTAGAATGCTGGATCTTACCCATCTGAAGGAGTGCTATCAGAAGGGAGAAGAGAGCGTAGAAATTCTGTGCGAGTATCGGGAGGGCAGCGAAGGGGAAGCGCTCTGCCGGGGAAAAGTCACCATTCTGTTCTACGACGCGGCCGAGGACGGCGGACTGCACCATTTTCTGATGGGCTTTGAGCGGTTCCGCTCCGATGAGGAAGCTGCTCGGAATGAAAAAGAACAGCTCGACCAATACTATGAACAGATGAAACAGTCGATCATTGAAAACAGCCACTACGCCGAGGCACTTCTCGAGACGGCCGAGGCCGTGTTGGCCGTTGATCTGACGAATGATTCGCTGGAGCAGATTTTTTACCACAGCGGGCAGAAGAAATTTGACCTCAATATAGATCTGCCGTGTTCCTACGAGAAATACTGCGGGGAATGCAGTGCGTTTGTCGCGGAGGAGACATTGGAATCATACCGCATTGTGGATTCCTCGAAGAAACTGCTGCAGCGCTTTGAAAACGGAGATAAGCAGGTAGTCGTGGAGTATCAGGAAACAGATGAGTCCGGCAGAAGAATATGGTTGCAGAAGACGGTTCTTATGTCACAGGATACCGTCTACGACCGAAAGACAAAGCGGGAGAGCGTTGTGGTACACGGCATGATCCTTTTCCGTGATACGTCAGAGTTCCACAGCCGGGAAGAGAGGGAGAAGATACAGCTTCAGGATGCCTTTAGAGCTGCAGACAGTGCAAGTCGTGCAAAAACAGAATTTATGAACCGCATGAGCCACGATGTGCGCACGCCGATCAATGGCATTATGGGCATGCTGGATATCATCCGCAAAAACCGGCAGGATGAGGCAAAAGTGGACGACTGCCTCGATAAAATCAATCTTTCCGCAAGCCATCTGCTGGCACTCGTCAACGATGTGCTCGATATGAATAAGCTGGAGTCCGGAAAAGAGACGATCGAGAGCGTTTCTTTTGACCTGACGCATCTGATGGATGATGTGGCATCCCTTGTCAATGCGCAGATTACGGAGATGGGCATTACCCACTGTACGCACCGCGGTGAGCTGACGCACACGAGACTGATCGGCAGTCCGCTGCGCCTGCGGCAGATTATGCTGAATCTCTTCAGCAATGCAATCAAGTACAACAAGCCAGGCGGAATGATCGATACGTATGCGGGCGAAGTCTCCTGCGACGGAACCCGGGTCGTCTACGAGTTCCGCATCATGGACAGCGGCATCGGAATGAGCAGCGAATTTATCGAAAAAGAGCTGTTCCATCCGTTCACACAGGAGAAGTCCGGTGCGAGAACGCAGTACAAGGGAACGGGCCTTGGCATGTCGATCGTCAAAGAACTGATCGAAAAAATGCAGGGCACGATCGAGGTAACGAGCCAGCAGGGCGTCGGAACGACGTATGTATTCCGGCTTCCGTTTTACATTGACTGCGAGGGACAGCGGATTCAGGAAGTAAAGACACGGATCGCAGGAAAAGAGCTTGTCCACTTCCACGTTCTGCTTGTCGAGGATAATGAGATCAACATGGAAATCGCCGAGTTTTACCTGACCGATCACGGTGCGACGGTGGAAGAGGCATGGAACGGCCGCGAGGCGGTCGAAAAGTATGCGGCGAATCCGCAGAAATTTGATGTGATTTTAATGGATCTGATGATGCCTGTGATGGGCGGCCTTGAGGCAGCGCAGCAGATCCGCGCCATGGAGCTTCCGGAAGCAAAACAAGTCCCGATCATCCCGATGACGGCGCAGTCCTCCGAAGAGAGCAAAGAGGGATGCCGCGCGGCGGGCATGAACAGCCATCTGACCAAGCCGATCGAGCCGGACAGCCTGGTGCAGACGATCTTGGAGACAACGGAACATGCCTTTGGAAAATAGAGGAGAAAACGATGAGTTTTACGCATTTACATGTACATACCGAATACAGCCTTCTGGACGGATCGAACAAGATCAAAGAGTACGTTGCCAGAGTCAAGGAGCTTGGCATGAACAGCGCCGCGATCACCGATCACGGCGTCATGTTCGGCTGTATCGATTTTTATAAAGAAGCCCGCGCGCAGGGCATCAAGCCGATCCTCGGCTGTGAGGTTTACGTGGCGCCGGGTTCCCGTTTCGACCGCGAAACCAGCCGCGGAGAGGACCGGTACTACCATCTGGTTCTGCTGGCGGAAAATAATACGGGCTATTCCAATCTGATGAAGATTGTTTCGGCGGGCTTTATCGATGGATTTTACTATAAGCCGCGTGTCGACATGGAGATTCTGGAAAAGTATCACGAGGGCATTATCGCGCTTTCCGCCTGCCTTGCAGGTGAGGTGGCGCGTGCGATGGTGCGGAACCAGTACGAGATGGGAAAAGAGGCCGCACTGCGGTATGAGAAGATTTTCGGAAAAGGCAATTTCTTCCTGGAACTGCAGGATCACGGCATCTCGGAGCAGCGGATGGTCAATCAGCAGCTGATGCGCCTCTCGGCAGAAACCGGCATCGAGCTGGTGGCGACGAATGATATTCACTACACGTACGCAGAAGATGCGGATTCCCACGATATTCTTCTGTGCCTGCAGACCGGAAAGAAGATCACGGATGAGGACCGCATGCGCTACGAGGGCGGACAGTATTTCGTGAAATCCGAGGCGGAGATGGCATCGCTCTTCCCGTATGCACCGCAGGCAATCGAAAATACACAGAAAATTGCAGACCGGTGTAATGTGGAGATCGAATTTGGTGTCACAAAACTTCCGAAATTCGATGTGCCGGAGGGATACACTTCCTGGGAATACTTAAATAAGCTCTGCTACGACGGCCTCGAGGAACGGTATCACCCGGCGACAGATGAACTGAAGGCGCGGCTGAAATACGAGCTTGATACGATCAAAACGATGGGTTACGTCGATTACTTCCTGATCGTGTGGGATTTCATCAAATTTGCGCGCGACCACGACATCATGGTCGGACCGGGACGAGGATCGGCGGCCGGAAGTATTGTTTCCTACACCCTTGGCATCACACAGCTGGACCCGATGCGGTACCAGCTCCTGTTCGAGCGTTTCCTGAACCCGGAACGAGTTACCATGCCTGATATCGACGTGGATTTCTGCTTCGAACGCCGCCCGGAGGTCATCGACTATGTAACGAGAAAATACGGCAAGGACCGCGTTGTACAGATCGTCACATTCGGTACACTGGCGGCGCGCGGTGTCATCCGCGATGTCGGCCGTGTGCTGGATATGCCGTATGCACAGGTCGATTCGATTGCGAAGATGATTCCGAATGAGCTGAATATCACGATCGACAAGGCACTGCAGATGAACCACGAGCTGCGGGAGCTGTATCAGGGCAATGAAGAGGTTGCACATCTGATCGACATGTCACGGAGACTTGAAGGTCTGCCGCGCCACACGTCGATGCACGCCGCCGGTGTTGTCATCGGCTCGCGTCCGCTGGTGGAATTTGTGCCGCTCTCGCGAGGAAGCGACGGAACGATCGTCACGCAGTTCACGATGACGACGCTCGAGGAACTGGGACTTCTGAAAATGGACTTCTTAGGACTTCGGACCCTGACCGTCATTCAGAATGCGACAAAGCTCGCAGAGCGTTACAGCAATAAGAAAATTGATCTGCTTCACATCGATTACAACGATCCGAAAGTGCTCGGTATGATCGGCGCATCGAAAACGGTCGGTGTGTTCCAGCTCGAGAGTGCGGGAATGAAAAACTTCATGAAGGAGTTAAAACCGCAGAGCCTCGAGGATATCATCGCCGGAATTTCCCTGTACCGTCCGGGCCCGATGGATTTTATTCCGCAGTACATCAAAGGAAAAAACAACCCGGAATCCGTTACGTACGATACACCGCTCTTAAAACCGATTCTGGAGCCGACGTACGGCTGTATCGTCTACCAGGAACAGGTTATGCAGATCGTACAGGCACTGGCGGGCTATTCGCTTGGACGGGCCGATCTGGTGCGCCGTGCGATGTCGAAGAAAAAGGCATCTGTCATGGAAAAAGAGCGCCAGAATTTCGTTTATGGAAACGAGGCCGAGGGCGTGCCGGGCTGTATCAAAAACGGCATTGATGAGAAGACAGCGAACAAGATCTACGACGAGATGATCGACTTCGCGAAATACGCCTTCAACAAATCCCATGCGGCGGCGTACGCGTTCGTATCGTACCAGACGGCATGGCTGAAATACTATTACCCGGTTGAGTTCATGGCGGCTCTGATGACCTCCTGCATCGATAACCCGGGAAAAGTCGCAGAGTATATCTTGAGTTCCCGGCAGATGGGCATTTCCATTCTGCCGCCGGACATCAACCGAAGCGAAGGAAAATTCACGGTAGACGGCCAGGCGATCCGCTATGGCATGGCGGCGGTCAAAGGCATCGGAAAGCCGGTCATGGAGGCGATCGTGGAGGAGCGGAGTGCAAACGGACCGTTCCGCTCGTTAAAGGATTTCGCGGAGCGCCTGAGCGGAAAAGAAGTCAACAAGCGGACCGTCGAGAACTTTATCAAGGCGGGCGCATTCGACTGCTTCGGCGTGACGAGAAAGCAGCTCATGTTCGTCTACGCCAATGTGCTCGATGATGTGGCGCGCGAGAAAAAAGATTCGTTAAGCGGCCAGATGAGTCTGTTTGACTTCGTAGATGAGACGACCAAACGGTCGTATGAAACGGTGTACCCGGATGTCGGAGAATACGAAAAGAGTGATCTTTTGGCGCTCGAAAAAGAGGTGCTCGGCATCTACGTCAGCGGTCATCCGCTCGAGGAGCAGGAGGAGTGCTGGCGGAAGAACATTTCCGCGGTAACGACAGACTTCCAGCCGGATGAGGAGACGGGTTTCCCATCCGTCACCGACGGCGCGAAAGAGATTGTCGGCGGCATTATCACGGATAAAAAAATCAAATATACAAAGAATAACAAGACAATGGCATTTCTCACACTCGAGGACCTCGTCGGCAGTATGGAAATCGTCGTATTCCCGCGCGATTACGAGAAAAACGCACCGATGATGCAGACCGATGCGCGTGTCTTCATCCAGGGCCGTGTTTCCGCGGAGGATGATAAGCCGAGCAAGCTGATCTGCGAGAAAATTTTCCCGTTTGCTGGCATCCCGAAAGAGCTCTGGATCCAGTTCCCGGACAAGGAAACGTACGAGAGAGAAGTGGCGGATCTGTACCAGATGCTGCATGAATCCGACGGCAAGGACAGCGTGATTCTCTACATCAAATCGATCAAAGCGATGAAAAAACTGCCGCCGAGCCGCAATGTGCAGGCAGATGCCCGTCTGGTGGCGTCACTTCAGGCAAAATTCGGTACCGGAAACGTGAAAGTTGTAGAAAAGAGTATTGAAAAAAGGGCCTGAATGCTTTAAAATAAAACTGTGTGTGATTAATAAATAAAACTACTCGTTTATTAATGTGTGTGATGAGATGGAGGAATTCATATGGCAACGACTAACAAGGTAAAGACAATCGGAGTGCTTACCAGCGGTGGTGATGCACCAGGTATGAACGCAGCGATCCGTGCAGCCGTAAGAAGAGGTCTGCAGAAGGGCGTTCAGATGAAAGGTATCCTGAAAGGCTACGACGGACTGATGAACGAAGAAATCATCGACATGACAGCCCGCGATGTATCCGACACCATCGAGCGCGGAGGTACCATCCTTTATACCGCCCGCTGCGCAGAGATGCGTACACTGGAAGGCCAGAAACGTGCTGCAGATGTCTGCAGAAAACACGGCATCGACGGACTGGTAGTTATCGGCGGAGACGGATCTTTTGCAGGAGCGCAGAAACTGGCAGCTCTTGGAATTAACACCGTAGGTGTACCGGGAACCATCGACCTGGATATCGCCTGCACAGAATATACCATCGGTTTTGATACCGCGGTAAACACTGCAATGGAAGCCATTGATAAAGTAAGAGATACTTCCACTTCCCATGAGAGATGCTCGATCATCGAGGTTATGGGACGTAATGCCGGATATATCGCTCTTTGGTGCGGTATCGCAAACGGCGCAGAGGATATTCTTCTTCCGGAGAAATACGATTACGATGAGCAGAAGATCATCAACAACATCATCGAGAACCGTAGAAAAGGCAAAAAACATCATATCATCGTAAATGCTGAGGGCATCGGCCATTCCACCAGCATGGCGCGCAGAATCGAAGCTGCAACCGGCATCGAGACCCGTGCAACGATCCTTGGACATATGCAGCGTGGAGGAAGCCCGACATGTAAAGACCGTGTATATGCGTCCATCATGGGTGCTTACGCAGTTGACCTTCTTCTGGAAGGCAAAACAGACCGCGTTGTTGCATACAAGAACGGTGAGTATGTAGATTACGATATCGATGAGGCACTGTCCATGACAAAGACTCTGCCGGAATATCAGTGGGAGATCGCAAGAGCTCTTTCTTATAACTATACGAAATAAAAAAGTATCACGAAACAGACTGTTTTTAGCAAGCAGTCTGTTTCATTGGTATAATAGCGGGAATAAAAATGTTTCCGCGGACGGAATAGAGAGACAAAATAAAAAAACAGGAGGAACTTAACAATGGTTACCTGGAACAATCTTGATAAACTGGCTTCTTTTGAGGAGCTGAAAAAAGTGGAGCGTGTCAATCTTGCCGAGGTGATGTCCGGCGAAAACGGAGCAGAGCGCGTAAAATCTTACAGCGTTCCGATGGCAGAAGGACTTGCGTATAACTACGCAGCAAAACAGGTGAATGAGGATGTCCTTGCCGCACTCGTAAAACTGGCAGAAGAGGCACAGCTTTCTGAAAAATTTGAGGAGCTTTACAACGGTGCTGTCATCAACACCGGAGAGAACCGTCTCGTGCTTCATCAGCTGACCCGCGGCCAGCTCGGAAACACCGTTACGGCAGACGGCGTAGACAAACGTGCTTTCTACGTAGAGCAGCAGAACCGCATCGCAGAGTTTGCGAACAAAGTACATGCAGGTGAGATCACCAACGCAGCAGGTGAAAAATTCACCACCGTTGTGCAGATCGGTATCGGCGGAAGCGACCTTGGCCCGCGTGCGATGTATCTGGCTCTGGAAAACTGGGCAAAGAAAAACGGCTGCTTCAAAATGGAAGCAAAATTCATCAGCAACGTTGACCCGGATGACGCAGCAGCTGTTCTGAATTCGATCGACGTAGCACATTCCATCTTCGTTCTGGTATCCAAATCCGGAACCACACTGGAGACTCTGACCAATGAGTCCTTCGTAAAAGACGCTCTGAAAAATGCAGGCCTGGATGCATCCAAGCATATGATCGCCGTTACCAGTGAGACTTCTCCGCTGGCAAAGAGCGACGACTATCTGGCAGCATTCTTCATGGATGACTATATCGGAGGCCGTTATTCTTCCACATCCGCAGTCGGCGGCGCTGTTCTGTCCCTGGCTTTCGGACCGGAAGTATTCGCAGCATTCCTCGAGGGCGCTGCAGCAGAAGATAAACTTTCTGCAAACAAAGACGTATTACAGAACCCGGAGATGCTCGATGCGCTGATCGGTGTTTACGAGAGAAACGTTCTTGGCTATCCAAGCACTGCAGTTCTTCCGTACTCCCAGGCACTGAACCGTTTCCCGGCTCACTTACAGCAGGTAGATATGGAGTCCAACGGTAAATCGGTCAACCGCTTCGGCGAGCCGGTCAATTACCCGACCGGTCCGGTTCTCTTCGGCGAGCCAGGTACCAACGGACAGCATTCCTTCTATCAGCTGCTGCATCAGGGAACTGATATCGTTCCGCTGCAGTTTGTAGGATTCCGCAATAACCAGATGGAGACCGATGTCGACATCCAGGGCAGCACCAGCCAGCAGAAACTCTGCGCAAACGTAGCAGCTCAGATCGTTGCATTTGCCTGCGGTAAAGCAGATGAGAATAAAAACAAAAACTTCGAAGGCGGCCGTCCGTCCAGCATCATCATCGGAGATCAGGTAAATCCGAAGACGCTGGGAGCACTGCTTGCACACTTCGAGAATAAGATCATGTTCCAGGGATTCCTGTGGAACGTAAACAGCTTCGACCAGGAAGGCGTACAGCTTGGTAAAGTCCTTGCAAAACGCGTTCTGGCTCACGAGACAGACGGAGCACTGAAGGTATTCAGTGATCTGCTCAATATCTAAAAGCGTTATTTTCTGATCAGAAAAGGCGTCCTGTGAAAAAAATCTCCCGGAAAAACTCCGGGAGATTTCAGACTATAGACAAAGCCCTGCTTTTGCAGGGTTTTTTCATTTTCAGATTATCCCAGCTTCGCCGGGAGAGACGAGGAAACCGTGGTCTGGTGCTTTTGACGGAATTGCCGCGGGGTGATCTGGTACCGCTTTTTAAAGGTGCGGATCAGATGACTGCAGTCCGCAAAGCCGGTCTCGGCTGCAATATAGTTCAGGTCATAGTCGGTAAAAAGAAGCAGGTTTTCAACCTTGTTCAGGCGGATAAACTCGATATACTGCTTACAGCTCTGCCCGTAATGCTTCAGAAAAAGTTTGGCAAAATAGGAGTAGCTCATGTTGTATTTATGTGCCAGTGCCTCGATATTGATGTTTTCCTGGGAATGGCGGTCGAGATAGACGAGGATATCCTGCATACTCTGTTCCTCACTCTCGGAAATCGATTCGGGATTGAAACAGATTCCCTGGCAGTGCCAGATACGCAGAAGCCGGAGAAACAGTGTGGAAAAGAGAGAATAGATATAGGCATCATAACCGTATTTCTTTTCAAGAGCCTCCCTCTCAAGGGTTACAAAAAAATCATGGAGATTCAGCTCTGAGAGATCTTCCTGCGTAAACAAAAGCGAAGGATAGGTCATCGTGGCGATTTTATGGAAAGCAAAGCTCAGGTTCGGAAGGTAGCTTCCGGTGAGCTGGATGCGGTTCAGGTTGAATTTGATACAGAAATAGCGGAATGGCCGATCCTGGTCTGCGGCAAGTGCGTGGACCGTCTGTGGAGGAAACAGGATGAAAGAGCCCGGTTTTATGTGGTAGACGGAATCGTTGCAGCTCACGAGAAGAGAACCTTCCTGCAGATAAAGAACCTCCGTAAAATAGTGCCAGTGGGATTTGACCGGCATGGAAAAACTGTCGGAGCAGCAGGAAAAGGCTTCAATCGGCGAGTGCAGGATGTCACTGTATTCAAAAAGATTCTTCAACGGAAAAGTCCCCCTTCAGGTAAAAAATATTCAGTATTTTTCTGGGAATATCAGTTTCGGAAAAATAGAAACATTCTATTTTTGTACAGTCGCATTATATCATATCCAAATGAAAATTGATACAATGGCGAAAGCATTTGAAAGAAAATTAATGCTGAATTTGGTAACTCAATTTCCTAAGATAAGGGGGGATATGAAAACATGAAAAGCAACACGAAACAATTCCCGAAAAACAAAATTGCGTGGCTGTGGGAAAACATGGAGGGAAAACGGGCGCTGTACTTTGTCGGTATTCTCGGAACCGTTTTGTACAATATTCTGCAGCTTACGATTCCCTATTTTTCGGGAAAAATTGTGGATCTGTTTTTAACGGGGGAGAACGCGGCGACAAATCTTCAGGTACACCGTGACCTGCTTTACCGCTTGCTGTTTGCGATGGTCGGCTTTACGTTCCTGCGTGTTATCGTTGTTTATGGCAGCTGTATGATCTATGAGACGGTGTCGCAGAGTGTTCTGTACCGGGTGCGGAATTATCTGTACGACAAGCTTCAGCGTCAGGATATGACGTTTTACAGTACCTATCGGACAGGAGATCTGATGACACGGCAGACAGGAGACCTGGATGCGGTGCGTCACATGGTTGCATGGGTTGTACGAATGGTGGTTGAGTCATTTTCTCTGTTTGCTGCAGCGGCCGTTTTCTTCCTGTATACGAACTGGAAGCTGGCACTGTGCGTTCTTGTGATTTCACCGTTTGTATTCTGGATTATCTATCTGTTCCGGAACCGCGTTGCCCCGATGCATGCGGCGCTGCGTGAAAAACTGGCACAGATGAATACATGCGCACAGGAGAATATTTCCGGAAACCGCGTTGTCAAAGCGTTTGCAAGAGAAGATTACGAAATCGAGAAATTCGACCGTGCCAATACCGACTATGCGGAGACGAATAAGGCAACCGGAATGGTATGGCTGAAATTTTTCCCGATTGTCGAGAGTATTGCGAACCTGATGCCGGTTGTCCTGCTCGCAGTCGGCGGTGTTTTTATGATCAGAGGACAGCTTACTATGGGAGACTATGTGGCATTTTCAGGCCTCATCTGGGCAATCGCCAATCCGATGCGTCAGATGGGAAATATCATGAACGAATTTCAGCGGTTCTCAGCAGCGTCGAAAAAGGTCATGGAGCTGTATTACTCCGAACCGAAAATCAGGGACGAAGAAAATGCCGTTTCCCATCCGGAGCGGTTTGAAGGCAAAATCGAGTTTGATAACGTTTCCTTCCAATACGAGGATGGTGATTTGCCGGTTCTGCACAATATTTCCTTCACGGCCCATCCGAACGAGACGGTTGCGATCATGGGCGAGACCGGCTGCGGCAAGACATCGCTGATCAATCTGATCCCGCGGTTTTATGAGCCGACAGAAGGACAGATCCGGATTGACGGAATTCCTGTAGAACAGCTGAAGCTGTATGATCTCCGAAAACAGATCGGACTTGCCACGCAGGATGTTCTGCTGTATTCTGACACGATCGAGGGAAACATTGCCTACGGCGATGATTCGATCAAGATGAACGAGGTTGTCAAGTTTGCAAGGTATTCCGCTGCGGCAGATTTCATTTCAAAGATGCCGGAGGGCTACGATACCCTGGTCGGAGAGCGCGGTGTTGGTCTTTCCGGAGGCCAGAAGCAGAGAATTTCTCTGGCAAGAGCACTGGCTATCCGTCCATCGGTTCTGATTCTTGACGATACAACATCGGCGGTTGATATGGAAACAGAGAAACAGATTCAGCAGTCCTTACGGGAGCTTGATTTTCCATGTACCAAGATTGTGATTGCACAGCGAATTTCGACAACGAAAACAGCGGACAAGATTATTGTTCTGCAAAATGGCTATATTGAAGAAATGGGAACACATGAGGAACTGATGGAGAAGAAGGGTTACTATTATGAACTGGTGAAGCTGCAGACCGGTGTGGATGAACTGTAGGAGGGGAAGCAATGGCAAAAAATACATACAAGCAGGATGAAGTGCTCGAAGAGCCGTTTGACATCAAGCATCTGCTCAGAGCTTCATCCTATATCAAAAAATATGCAAAACGGATGGTTTTTGCGATCCTTTTGAGTGGCATCGGCGGTGCGTCCGGCTATGTGGCGCCGATGATTATCCAGCGGGCGCTGGACCTTGCAATTCCGGAGAAAAACGAGAGGCTTTTATTTTCTCTTGTGGGAATGCTGGTCGGCATCTATCTGGTGAGCGTGATCTTCACAACAATCCGAAGCCGCATTATGGTGGATGTCAGTCAGAGTATCATCTATGATATCCGAAAAGATTTGTTTGCACATCTGCAGGAGCTGCCGTTCCAGTATTACGATGACCGCCCGCACGGCAAGATCCTGATTCGGGTTGTCAACTACGTCAACTCGGTATCGGATATGCTGTCAAATGGTCTGATCAACATCGTTCTGGAGAGCTTCAACCTTCTGTTTATCGTGATTTTCATGTTTCTGGTTGATGTGCAGATGGCATTTGTCGTGCTCTGCGGCGTGCCGGTGCTGTGCGTTTTCATGGTCTGGATCAAGAATAAACAGAGACGTGCATGGCAGGCAGTTTCGAACAAGAACTCAAACCTGAATGCCTATCTGCAGGAGAATATTGTCGGAGCCCGCATTACGCAGATCTTTGCACGAGAGGATGAGAACGCGGAGATTTTCAAAGATCTTTCCAAGGATTGCCGCAGAACATGGAATACAGCAGTTCGCTATTCCAACCTGGTATGGCCGGGTATCGATTCAATTTCCGTCTGCGTGCGTGCTGCCATTTTTCTGTCCGGTCTGATCCTTTTCGGGCAGGGAAATAAGTCGGTTGGTACGATTGTAGCGATTTCGAGCTATGCATCGTATTTCTGGCAGCCGATCATGAACCTTGGAAACATCTTCAATAACTTTATCAACAACATTGCGTATCTGGAACGTATCTTTGAGACGATGGATGAGCCGGTGACGGTAAAGGATGCAAAAGATGCCGTTGAAATGCCAAAAATCCGCGGTGAGGTGACCTTCGATCACGTAAATTTCTCGTACGATGCGTCAAAACAGATCTTAAACGATGTTTCGTTTACGGTAAAACCGGGTGAGAGTGTGGCGCTTGTCGGACCGACCGGAGCCGGAAAGAGTACGATTGTCAATCTGATTTCACGGTTTTACAATGTCAATGGCGGTCGCGTCCTGATCGATGGACAGGATATCTCGCAGGTGACCATTCATTCCCTGCGTGAGCAGATGGGTATTATGATGCAGGACAGCTTTATTTTCTCGGGAGATATTGAGGATAATATCCGTTACGGAAAGCTTGACGCAACGCATGAGGAGATTGTGAAGGCGAGCAGAACTGTCTGTGCGGACGAGTTTATCAGCAAAATGCCGGATCGCTATCAGACGGAGGTAAGGGAGCGTGGTTCCATGCTGAGCCAGGGACAAAAGCAGCTCATTTCGTTTGCGCGTACCCTGCTTTCCGATCCGGCCATTCTGATTCTCGATGAGGCGACCTCAAGCATTGACGTACAGACCGAAAAAGCACTGCAGACGGGACTCAATGCCATGCTGAAGGGCAGAACCTCATTTATCATTGCGCATCGTCTGTCTACGATCCGCAACTGCGATAAGATTATGTATATCGATAACGGCGGTATTATGGAGAGCGGAACACATGATGAGCTGATGGCAAAGAAAGGCCATTATTATAAACTGTATACAGCACAGCTTGATGAAGTACAGAAAGCGGGCTGATCAAAAAAAGATCATAAAAAAGATTATAAAAAAGGCTTCTGCCAGCGGATAAAAATCCGTGGCAAAAGCCTTTTGCCGTTTCTTGTTCGTGTCGCTTTTTGCGCGTGTCGCCGAAGCGACCCGCCGCAGGCGGAAAATTCGGCAAAGCAGGAGTTCTTCTTATTTTCCGGAGAAGTATTTCTCTTTGATGATCTCAACCGGCATATCCTCGCCAGTCCACAGTTTGAAGGAAGCAGCTCCCTGGTATAACAGCATGTACATACCGTTTCCGGTCTTGCATCCAGCCTCTTTTGCCTCACGCAGCAGGCGGGTTTCCTGCGGATTGTAGATCACATCGAAAACGAAGAGGTCTTTGTGGAACATCGTTGTGTCGGTGATGATGGTGTTCTCGGTTTTTGGAGCCATTCCGACGGAAGTTCCATTGACAAGAATGGCGCTGTCTGCGATGGATGCGCGAAGGACTTCCGGATCGGAGAAGTCCTGCAGGGTAACCCTGCAGGAAGTACGCTCATTGAGTTTTGCAACGATTTCCTCGGCTCTTCCGAAGAAATTGTCTCTGACGTTGAATACATTGATCTCAGCCACGCCGTCGAGGGCTGCCTGTACCAGGATTGCAGTAGCAGCGCCGCCGGCACCGAGCAGAGTCATCTTTTTGCCGATGATGTCTACGCCGTTTTCTGCAACTGCTCTCATGAAGCCGACACCGTCGGTGGTGTAAGCGGTGAGAACGCCGTTGTCGTTGACGATGGTATTACATGCGCCGGAGATCTCCGAAGCAGGAGAAACCTTGTCTGCCAATTTGCACATGATATTTTTGCCAGGCATGGTGATGTTCCAGCCTCTTGCACCCATGGTGCGGAGTCCTTCGACTGCCTGCGGCATTTTGTCTTCCGGTACATCAAAGGCAAGGTAGCTATAATCAAGGCCGAGCTGGTCGCATGCTTCGTTGTGCATTTCCGGAGAAACACTGTGTGCAACCGGGCTTCCGAGTAAACATAATAATCCGGTGTGTCCTGTGATGTGTTTTGACATAATTTGAAATCCTCTCTCTCCTCGTATTTCCGCATGATGATAAATCGTGCTGTAGCACTTTAAACTGCTACTATATGAAGTGAATTATACTCCAGATGCCGAAAGAAAGCAAGAAAAAAAGAGGAAATGACGCAAAGTTCATTTCCTCTTTTCGTGTTGGTTTTTGATTAAGGTTTAAGATGGAAAAGATTCGCCCGGAAATCAGATTCCAAGTTTCTCTTTCATGTAGTCAACCGGAGTATCTTTTCCGGTGTACAGCTTGATTGCGATGAGTGCCTGGAACAGCATCATGCCCATGCCGTTGAATACTTTCTCACATCCTGCTTCTTTTGCCTGTTTCATCATAACGGTTTCGCGCGGAGCGTAAACGGTATCCGTTACGATGAGATCTTTTTTAAAGAAGGAAGGATCAGGAATGTTGGAAAGGTCTTCGAGTGGATGCATTCCTACGCCGGTAGCATCGCAGAACAGGTCAGCTGCGTGCATTTTTTCTTTCAGGAGGTCTTTGTCTGCCAGATCGTTCATGGTAGCCTTGCAGTTGGTGTTCTTATTGATCAGATCAACAATTTCCTCTCCACGGCTGTAGAATTTGTCTTTGATGTTGAAGATTTCAATTTCTGCAACTCCATCCAGAGCACCGCGCACTGCAATTGCAGTAGCAGCACCGCCGGTTCCGATCAGGACCATCTTCATTCCCTTGAAATCGATGCCCTCTTCGGTCAGTGCCTGCCAGTATCCCATACCATCGGTGTTGTAGCCTTTCAGTTTTCCGGTTACCTGACCGTTTTCGTCGCGGAGGTTGACTACGGTATTGATAGCGCCGCATAACTTAGCTGCTTCATCTACTTCGTCCAGATATTTGTGGACAACAGTTTTGTTTGGCATGGAAATATTGGAACCGAGCATTTTCAGCGCGCGGATACTCTGCACAGCATCTTTTAAAGAATCGTTATCAACTTCGAAAGCAAGCTGAATGACGTCATCTCCGTTTTTGTCGTATGCAAGGTTGTGGGTTGTCGGAGACTGGGTGTGACGGATCGGGTAAGCCATTAATCCAACTAATTCGGTATGTCCTGTAATATTTGGCATGATATTTTCCTCTTTTCTGTTTTTTTATATTGTGTAAGAAAGTGATTCAGTGATTACTCAAGCGGCTCCAGATGCAGGTAGCCCTGGGACTCCAGTACATTCAGGATCGCGCGGCCTTCCATGGTACCTTCCATGATGCGGCGTGCGCGGACGGAATCGCCGATGGTATAAATATAAGTATGGGTATCAGCGAATGCTTCCTGAAGCTCCGGCAGAATCGGGTTATTGGAGCGCATTCCAAGACAGTTGAATCCGTAATCGAAGGTGAGATCCTGGATGGTTCCGTCCGGAAGCTTTACAGTGAATGCGTTTTCTTTTACTTCCTGAAGAGCAGTGTTGACATATTCTTTTACACCGTATTTGTCGTGTGTCTCACGCATGGAGCATTTGGTGATCGGGTCTGCAAGCATACCGATCTGCGGCAGCATATCGATGATGGTACACTCGGCGCCTCTCGGTGCAAAGTATTCAATAACGTCAAGTCCTACGGAACCGCCGCCGACTACAACGACTTTCTTGCCCTGACAGGCTTCTTCCGGATATTTTCCGGCGTTTACATTGTTGATCATACCAAAGATGGTATTTACGTTTCCGGCATCGATGTTCTCTTTCAGGCCTTTGATCGGTGGAACAAGCGGAACGGAACCGGTGGAGTTTACAATGATGTCCGGTTTGAACTGTTTGATCTTATCCACCGTAGCTTCGGTGTTGAGGAAAATATACAGGTTTTTCAGTCTGGCGGCTCTTGCCTCAAGGTATTTCGGGAAATCTTTCATACGGGTCTTGCTTGGAAGATCGGAGATGAAAGTGGAAAGACCGCCGATGTGATCGTTTTTCTCAAGTACGAAAACGTTGCATCCGACTTCTGCTGCGGTGCAGGCTGCTTCCATACCGGCAGTACCGGCGCCGACAACAACAACGTTGCAGTTTTTATTTACTTTCAGTGCTTTGTAAATATCGCCTTCCGGAACAGCCGGGTTTACGGTACAACGGATCGGGCGGTTGACGCCGATACGGTTTCCGGCACATCCAACGTTACAGGAGATACATTTCCGAAGAAGATCTTCCTCACCGTTTTCAACTTTTTTCACCCAGTTCGGCTCAGCGATCAGGCCGCGTCCCATTCCAACGATATCTACATCGCCGCTCTCGAGAACTTTTTCAACGACCTTCGGGTCACGGTAGTTACCAGCATTGATAACCGGTTTTTTGAATTTATTTTTTACGGCTCTTGCCATGTAGGAACGCCATCCATCCGGCAGGAAGTTGGAGTCGATCTGATACTGCAGGGATGGGTTGAGACCGCAGGATACGTCGTACATATCTACGAACTCATCCAGGTACTCCAGGTATTCCAGGGTATCTTCCAGTGTGTTTCCGCCCGGAACACGCTCCTCGGCAGAGATACGAACGATGATCGGGAACCACGGTCCGACGTTTTTACGTACTTCTTCGAGGACCATACGCGGGAAGCGCAGGCGGTTTTCTACAGAACCACCGAATTCATCGGTTCTTTTATTGTAATACGGGGAGATAAACTGGCTCATCAGGTAGGAGTGGCCGCAGTGGATTTCAATGGCATCAAAGCCGATGGCCTGCACACGTTTTGCAGCTTCGCCGTATTTTTTCACGGTTGTCATGATTTCTTCTTTTGTCATCGGGCGAGGGGTTTCTCCGCCGGCTTTTGTCGGGATGTTGGAAGAAGAAACGGTTTCCATACCGGTTCTTGCGGAAGATGCGGAAGCTCCGGCGTGGTTGATCTGGATCGCTACGGTAGCACCGTTTTTATGAAGGTTTTCGACTAACTGATAGTAGCGCGGCATAAAGCTGTCGTGGTCGATACGGATCTGGCTGGTTCCGTTGGAACCGACCGGGTACTCGATGTTGGCGTTCTCCAGAATAATAAGACCAACGCCGCCTTTTGCGCGGAGAGAGTAGTAGTTCATATGACGGTTACTCATTTCACCGCTTGTCTCACCGTAGTTGGTTCCCATCGGGGTCATTGCAATACGGTTTTTAATCGTTGTTCGTTTGATGGTAATTGGTTCAAAAATTTTTGGGTAAGCACTCTTCATGAAAAATTCTCCTTATTCATTACATGAGCGGTAATCCTCTGTTTGTGACAAATCCATCATAACGCTTTCGACTAAAAATTAACAATATCTTTCAGATAAACTTTCGATACGTTTTCGCTATCATTTCCGGTTTCTTCGATAATGTCAGCGTGCTGTTTCATATATTCGGTAAAACGTTCGACAGCCGGAAGCCGGTAGCGGTTCTTCATCCAGAACATAAAGGTCTGATGATAAATCTCGAGACCGTTCAGCGTATGGATACGGATGCCGTCTGCCTGTTCCAGAATATCGGTTCGCGGCATAAGCGCGATACCGAAATTTTCACGCACCAGTGCCACAATCGAATATTCATCCGGGCATTCCATGATAATATTCGGATGAAGCTGATATTTTCGGTAGAGATGACCGGTATAAGCTCCCATCCAGGAGGCGCGGTCGTAGCCGATCACCGGATAACGGGTAAGCTTTACAAGCGGAACCTCTGGTTCATCGGCAATCGGATGCTGTTCCGGGGACACAATGACAAGCGGCTGCTGGATCAACGGAAAAAACTCCATGTCGTCGCGCTTTAAAAAGCCGCCAAACCCAAGATCAAGTTCGCCGGATTTCACCTTCTGTGCAATGGCCGGGGTATGGTTCTGCCAGAAACTAAAGGCAACGTTTTTATTTTCTTCTTTGTCCAGAAAGGTGCGGACATTGTGCGGAATATAATGTCCGGCAAGTGGAAAAATATAACCGATGTTGATTTTGCCGCCACCGGAGGCGAGCTCTTTCATCTTGCCTGCCGCAATGTCACAGTCGCCTGCGATCCGGTCTGCATGCTCCAGAAAAAGGCGGCCGGCATTGGTAAGGACAACACCGCGCCCTTTCTTTTCAAACAGTGTGATCCCAAGCTCACTTTCAAGGGCAGCCATGGAACGGCTCAGGGATGGCTGGGAAATATAAAGTTCCTCCGCTGCCTGGTGATAATTTTCCAGCCGGGCAACCTTTCGGAAATAGAGAATCTGATTCAGTGTCATGTGGTTTTTCCTCCTGAAAAAATGATTCCGTAAGAAAGTCTTTGCTTCCTCTTATTATGATAACTCAAGTATACCACATCAATGCATTCAATGCATTGGTTTTTTCCTTTAAAAGCATTAGACCGTACACGTTTTCACTGTTAAAATAAAGGCAAATGTTATTTTTTTAACATTCACGAAACTGGTAATCTGTTGTTTGTGACAAAACAAAAGGATGAACCGAACAGAGGAAAAAGACAATTTGACCTCAACATAATCTATTTAAAAAGGAGAGAAACCATGAACAAGAAATACCTGCCAAGTGCATTAATTCTGTACTTGAACTACTTTATCCACGGTGTTGGATGCTCCATCCTGGGCCAGGCAGTCATCAAAGAGGCTCTGGCAGCAGCATGGGGAGTGGAAGCAATGGCAATTACCGCAATTTCCGCAGCACTCGGTCTTGGCCGTCTGATCGCCCTGCCATTTGCAGGTCCTCTGTCCGACAAGCTCGGACGCCGCATTTCCACCGCAATCGGAAGTGCTTCTTATGCAATTTACCTGATCGGCCTTGCTCTTGCATTTAATGCAGGAACACACGGCGGTTACACCATCGCTTACGTATGCGCCATCATCGGCGGTATCGCAAACTCCTTCCTGGATACCGGTATTTACCCGGCAGTATCCGAGATTATTTACAAAGCTCCTGGCGTTGCTACCATGGGAATCAAATTCTTCATCGCAATCGCTCAGATGCTGCTTCCATTTGTTCTTGGTGTAGCTGTTACTTCTACCGCAGCCGGCCTTACCTCCTACAATCCGTTATTCTATGGATGCGGAATTGCGTATATCGTACTTTTTGTACTGGTATTCCTGTTCCCGCTGCCAGATGCTGACCAGAAAGCATCCGGTAAAAAAGAGGGTCTGATCGACAGCCTGAAACATACACATTTCTCCTTCGAATCCATCGCCATGATCCTGATCGGATTCACCTGCACCGGTACCTTCCAGCTGTGGCTGAACTGTGCACAGAACTTTGCAAAAGAGAATGTAGGCTGGGCTGATCCGTCCATCATGCAGACCTATTATTCTGCAGGAACCATGCTGGCACTGATCGTAACAGCGTTCCTGACCAGAAAAATCAAAGATGTTCGTTTCATCGTTGTTTACCCGGCCATTTGCCTTGTAACTATGATTGCTGTCCTGATGGGACAGAGCAAACCGCTGATGATTGCCGGTGCTTTCATTATCGGATGGGCAGGCGCAGGCGGACTGCTTCAGATCGCAACTTCCGTTTGCAATATGCTGTTCCCGAAAATCAAAGGAACCGTAACCGCATTGGTTATGATTGCATCTTCTCTTTGCAACTACACCATCCTGACCGCAGCATCTAAAATGCAGCCGTCCGGCGTTATGACCATGAACATCGTTCTGACCGCAGTTGGCGTTGCACTTGGACTGTTTGTAAACATTCGCTATAAAAAAATGGTTGAACTTGCGCAGCAGGACAACTAAAATGAGATTAAGGATTGCGGAGTACGAAGAGCCAAGTAATCCGGGCGTGAAAAAGAAAAGCCTGCAAAAGAAAAGTCAGGGTTAATATTGAAGAAAGAAGGAAAAACACATGAATACAGTAAAAGTTCGTGATATTGAAATCGGTGCCGGTGCACCGAAGATCATCGTTCCGATCGTAGGAGTTACCAAAAACGATATCATCGAAGAAGCAAAAACCTTCCATTCGATTCCGGTTGACGTTGTAGAGTGGCGTGTAGACTGGTTTGAAGGCGTATTCGACTTCGCACAGGTAGAAGATGCATTAAAAGACCTTCGTGCAGCACTCGGCAATATTCCGATTCTGATGACGTTCCGTACCTCCAAAGAGGGCGGCGAGAAAGCTATCGAGCCGGAAGCATACGCTGAGCTGAACATCAAGGCAGCACAGACCGGATACGTTGATCTGATTGACGTTGAGATCTTCACCGGAGATGAGATCGTAAAGAAAATCATCGACGGCGCACACGCTGCAGGCGTAAAGGTTGTTGCTTCCAACCATGATTTCTTCAAAACTCCTGCAAAAGCAGACATCATCTACAGACTGCGCAAAATGCAGGATATGAACGCAGATATTCCGAAGATCGCTGTTATGCCGCAGAATAAGAAAGACGTTCTGACCCTGCTTGCGGCAACAGAGGAAATGACCACCAATTATGCGGACAGACCGATCATCACCATGTCGATGGCAGGCACCGGCGTGATCAGCCGTCTTTGCGGTGAGGTGTTTGGCTCTTCCATGACCTTCGGCGCGGCAAAGAAAGCATCCGCACCGGGTCAGATGGGTGTGAATGATCTGAGCACCGTTCTGGATCTGCTTCACAAAGCCATGTAACCGTTTTTTCTTTAGGGGACACCGGTATTTTTAGCTTTGCTGTTGATGCCGATGTCCCTTTTGTATTATTGTTCTGTTATAAATTTAACGGAGGTATGCCTTTTATGAAGAGAGTATTTCACTGGCTGGATGAAAACTTGGAAGAATTTCTTCTTGTGATCGGTCTGATCGCCATGACGCTGATCATGGGAATTCAGGTTTTCTGCCGCTACGTCCTTGGCATGTCGCTGTCGTGGTCGGAAGAGCTGACCAGATATATTTTTATCTGGTGCGGTTTTTTAAGCGTCAGCTACTGCAGCAAAAAATGCCTTTCCATCAAGATCGAGCAGTTTGTTGCGATTTTCCCGCGGAGAGGAAAAGCCATCTTCAAAATTGTGAATCATACATTTGAACTGATTTTTTTCATCTATATGATTCCGTTTGCTTTTTCCTATATGATGTCGTCAGTTAAAAGCGGCCAGCTTTCCCCGGCCTGCAAAATTCCGATGTACTTTATCCAGGCAGCACCGCTCGTCTCCTTTGTGCTGGTTGCATTCCGCGTTCTGCAGCGGTGGATGATCGAGTTCCGTGTGGCACGCGGTGAGAACGTTTTCGACCCGGCGCATCCGGAGCGAAATACGCCGGAATCCTTCATCGAGGCAAATGCCGGAGCAGATAACGCCACAGAAAATGCCCTGAACGCGGGTATCGACAACCGCATCCATACGATTAAAAATTCGAATGAGGAGGAACGCTAATGCCAGTCGTAGTATTATTTCTGATTTTTGTTGCATTGCTGGTCATCGCTGTTCCGGTATCGATTACCCTTGGAATCACATCTGTGCTTCCGTCGGTGTTTGACCCGTCTTTTACGGTAGGAGCCAAATATCTGATCCGTGCCATGTTCGGAGGACTCGATTCCTTCCCTCTGCTGGCAGTTCCGATGTTCGTCCTCTCCGGTATCATCATGGCTAAGGGAGGCATCTCCAAAAAACTGTTTGATGTCTTTGCCTATTTTCTCGGAAAATTCACCGCAGGTATGCCGTGCGCCGTTATCGTCACCTGCCTTTTTTACGGTGCGATTTCCGGTTCCGCTCCGGCGACCGTTGCCGCTGTCGGAAGCATGACAATCCCGATTCTGACTACCCTTGGTTATGATCTGACATTCTCCACAGCGATTGTGGCAGTTGCCGGCGGCCTTGGCGTTATCATTCCCCCGAGTATTCCGTTCATCATGTACGGTATGGCTTCCGGCGCTTCGGTCAGTGACCTGTTTCTTGCCGGAATTGTACCGGGTCTGATGATCGGTCTGCTGCTGATGGTTTATGCCGTTTATCACTGCAAACGGTATGGGGAGGACAAAGAGAAGATCCATGCAGAAGTCAAAGTGCTGCATGACAAAGGCCTGCTTCGCGTTTTAAAAGAGAGCTTTTTTGCACTGCTCAGTCCGGTGATCATCCTTGGCTGTATCTACAGCGGTGTCGCTTCCCCGACTGAGGCGGCTGTTATCTCCGTATTCTATGCATTGATCATCAGCCTTTTTGTGTACAGGAGTATCCGCATCCGCGACATCTGGTCCATTCTGGTTGAGGCGATTCGTACCTTCACCCCGATCCTGTTTATTCTGGCGGCATCGACGGCATTTTCCCGTGTGCTGACGCTGATGCAGGTACCGCAGACGGTCAGCGAGTTTATCCTGAACAACTTCCACAGTCCGGTTGCGATTCTTCTGATTATCAATGTATTCCTGCTGATTGTCGGAATGGTTATGGATACGACCCCGGCGATTCTGATTCTGACGCCGATCCTTCTGCCGATTGTACAGGCGATCGGCATGAATCCGATTCAGTTTGGTGTCATCATGGTTGTCAACCTTGCGATTGGTTTCGTAACACCGCCGATCGGTGTCAATCTGTTCGTGGCAAGCTCCCTGACCGACGTTCCGGTTATGCAGATTGCGAAGAAGGCAATGCCGATGATCGGTTTCTTCCTCGTGGCGCTGCTGCTGATTACGTTTATCCCGGCAATTTCGGTTGGAATTTTATAGGGAGGAGCGAGGGACAATGAAAAAGATGATAAAAAAGAAAAAGCTTTTCCGAACAGCGACGGTACTTGCCGCTGTCGTTGCACTTGGCGCATCGCTTGCCGGCTGCGGCTCTTCCGGGGAAGAGACGACACAGCGCTATTCCTGGCCGCTGGCAACGGCGAGCCCGGAGGATACGGTAACACAGATTTTCGCCGAGAAGTTTGCGGAAGAGATTTCAGAGCTGAGCGATGGAAGGATGAAAATTCAGGTTTACGCAAACTCAACGCTCGGCGGCGACCGCGATCTGCTTGAAACGTGTGCCGATGGTGATATTCCGTTTGTCGTACAGAATACGGCACCGCAGGTTTCCTTTATGGGGGATCTTGCCGTGTTTGATCTGCCGTGTGTGTTTGATTCTCTCGATGAATGCCGTGAGAAGATTGATGATCCGGAGTTTTACGATCTGATCAGCAATGTTTACACAGAGGGCGGCTATCACCTGCTCGGTATGGCGGATCAGGGATTTCGTGTCATGAGTACGAATAAGCCGGTTTACAGCTTTTCGGATTTCAAGGGCCAGAAGATCCGTACCATGGAGAACAGCTACCATCTGGCATTCTGGAAAGCCATCAGTGCCAACCCGACGCCGATGAGCTTCAGTGAGGTTTACATCGGCCTGCAGCAGCACACGATTGATGCGCAGGAGAACCCGTATGAGGTCATCGTTTCGAATAATCTGTATGAGCAGCAGGATTACGTAGTGGAAACGAACCATCTGCCGCATCTGATTTCCCTGATTGTCAACGACGATTTCTTCCGGGATCTGCCGGAAGACGAGCAGGAGATCATGACAGAGGCCGCAAAGATTGCGACCGAGTACGCAAGAGAACAGTCCGATGCCCGTATCGCCGACAAAATTGCGACGATCGAGGAGAGCGGAACGAAGATCCTGACTCTTGATGACCAGACAAGAGCGGAGATCCGAGAGGCGTCGAAGAGCGTGTATGAGTCGATCGAGGAGAATATTGATCCGGTGATTTACAATGCTTATATGGATGGGATTGAGTAAGAAAAAGAAAGATGAAATTCCCGACAGCAAGGCACAAAAAACGGCGCTTTGCCGCCGGGAATTTTTGCGTCCGCCAAGTGGTGGGATTCGCAAAGATTGCCTTGCACAGTCGAAACGGCAAGACTATAATGGGGCTCAGAAGGTTTAAAAAATTAGGATCAGAGGAGGTACAGAAATGATTTTTGAACACATGGACCGGATTGTATTTGCAGGAGATTCTGTAACGGATATGGAGAGTGCACAGCCGGTGGGGGAAGGTTTATTTGAAAATGTCGGAAAGAGCTACGTTCGAATTGTCGAGAACATGCTCGCAGCATTCTACCCGGAGATATATATCCGCGTGACAAACTCCGGTATCAGCGGAAACACAAGCCGCGACCTGCTGCAGCGCTTCGACCGCGATGTTGTATCCTTAAAACCGGACTGGGTATCTATCTGCATCGGCATCAACGACGTCTGGAGACAGTTCGACAGCCCGGCTATCCCGGACGAGCAGGTATCCCCGGAGGAGTACCGTTCCAACGTCGAGAAGATGATTCTTTCCGTAAAAGACAACGTAAAAGGTATTTTCCTTATGACCCCATACTACATGGAGCCAAATGGAGAGGACTGGATGAGAAAACGCATGGACACCTACGGGGCCATTTGCAGTGAGCTGGCTGAAAAATACGGCTGCCGCTTCATCGACCTGCAGGCTGTATTCAATGATTATTTCCAGTACCGCCATTCTTCCTACATCGCCTGGGACAGAATTCATCCGAACCAGATCGGTGCGACGGTAATCGCTCGGGCATTTCTGGAAAAATGTGGATTTGATTATCATCACAGACCGGGAGAGGAATAAAAAGGCTGATAAATCTGTTTTGCTCCTGTTCTGTCTGAAAACAGTCGACACAGTCGAAAAAAAGAGAAAAAGAACGGTAAAATTCTGCTTAAATGACCAAATTTAATTGCTGTTTTGGGCTGGCTATGGTATATTATGACTATAGTGTACTTATGCTTGCATTAGGATGGACATTACATAGCAGGACATAAAATAAAAGAGAACAGGAGAGATAAACACATGTATCTGGAAGAGTATAAGAGATGGCTGGCAGCTGATCTGGAAGACGCAGATCTGAACCCGGAGCTGGCACGGATTGAAGGAAACGATGAGGAGATCAAGGACCGTTTTGCTGTATCTCTGAAATTCGGAACCGCAGGACTTCGTGGTGTACTTGGCGCAGGAACAAACCGTATGAATATCTATGTAGTGCGTCAGGCAACACAGGGTCTTGCAAACTGGGTAAAAACACAGGGCGGAAACCAGACGGTAGCCATCAGCTATGACAGCCGTATCAAGAGCGATGTATTCGCAAAAACAGCAGCAGGCGTTCTGGCAGCAAACGGAATCAAAGTCAGAATTTACGACGCACTGATGCCGGTACCGGCACTTTCCTTTGCAACCCGTTACTACAACTGCAACGCAGGTATCATGGTTACTGCATCCCACAACCCGGCAAAATACAACGGCTACAAAGCCTACGGTCCGGACGGATGCCAGATGACCGACGATGCTGCTGCAATCGTATACGCAGAGATTCAGAAGACCGACATCCTGACCGGCGTAAAATATATGCCGTTCGCAGAGGGCGTGGAAGAAGGACTGATCCGTTTTGTCGGAGAAGACTGCAAGAATGCCCTGTATGAAGCAATCGAATCCCGTCAGGTTCGTCCGGGTCTGTGCAAAACCGCCGGACTGAAACTTGTTTACAGCCCGCTGAATGGATCTGGTCTTGTACCGGTTACACGCGTATTAAAAGACATCGGCATCACCGATATTACCATCGTTCCAGAGCAGGAGTACCCGAACGGATACTTCACCACCTGCAGCTATCCGAACCCGGAAATCTTTGCAGCACTGGAAAAGGGCCTGGATCTTGCAAAAGAAACCGGCGCAGATCTGATGCTGGCTACCGACCCGGATGCAGACCGTGTTGGTATTGCCATGAAGTGCCCGGATGGAAGCTATGAGCTGGTAACCGGAAACGAAGTCGGCGTTCTGCTTCTCGACTACATCTGCGCAGGCCGCATCGAGAAAGGCACCATGCCGGAGAAACCGGTTGCTGTAAAATCCATCGTATCCACACCACTGGCAGATGCTGTTGCCGAGCACTACGGCGTGGAGCTCCGCAGCGTTCTGACCGGATTCAAATGGATCGGCGATCAGATTGCAAACCTTGAGGCAGACGGCGAAGTAGACCGCTTCATCTTCGGATTCGAGGAGAGCTACGGATACCTGGCCGGTCCGTATGTAAGAGATAAAGACGCAGTCATCGGCTCCATGCTGATCTGCGAGATGGCAGCTTATTACAGAAGCATCGGAAGCTCCCTGAAACAGAGACTGGAAGAGATCTATGCTGAGTACGGTCGTTATCTGAACAAAGTAGACAGCTTCGAATTCCCGGGTCTGAGCGGCATGGACAAGATGGCCGGCATCATGGATGGCCTTCGAAAAGAGCCGCTGACCGAGATCGCAGGTTCCGCTGTTGTCAAAGTAACCGATTACGAGAAACCGGAAGAAACAGGACTCCCATCCGCAAACGTTCTGATCTACAAGCTGGCAAACGGTGAAACCGTCATCGTCCGCCCGTCCGGAACAGAGCCGAAGATCAAAGTATACTACACAACACTTGGTAAGGATCTGGCAGAGGCAGAAGCAGAGAAAGAAAAACTCGCAGAGGCTTTGAAACCGATTCTGGCATAAAGAAAATAAAAGAATGGAAGGGCGTGGCTTTGGTCACGCCCTTTTTTGAACCGAAATTTCTTTTGAAAAGTGTAAGATTTTCTGCAAAATGGCGTGATGATAGATGAAAGGGGGGATTTCCATATGGAGGATACTCATATTGTCCAAATGTACTGGGACAGGAACGAAACAGCGATCAGCGAGTCTGCGATGAAATATGGTACATACTGTACGTCCATTGCACAGAATATTCTGCAGAATCCGGCGGATGCAGAAGAATGTGTCAACGACACCTGGCTTCACGCGTGGAACGCTATGCCGCCGCACCGGCCGTCTCTGTTATCCACATTTCTTGGAAAAATAACGAGAAATCTTTCGTTTGATCTGTATCGAAAAATGCATCGCAAAAAACGCGGAGGAAGTCAGATGGATGCAGTATTGGACGAGCTGGAAGAATGTGTTTCGGGGAAAGATGATATTGAGCGGCAGTGGGAGATGAAAGAACTGATCGCGGAGATCAATCAGTTTCTGCAGAAGCTGCCGGAGGAGAAACGATGCATGTTTGTTCTGCGGTACTGGTATGTAGACAGTATCGGCGAAATCGCGGGGCGTCTGGGCAGAAGCGAAAACTATGTTTCAGTTACGCTGAACCGGATCCGCGGGAAACTGCATACACACTTGACGGAAAGAGGGTTCGAAGTATGAAGAAAGAAGAATTATTTGAAACGCTGGGAAATCTGGATCCTGGTATGGTGGAAAACGCGGGGAAATATCAGCGTTCACGAAGGGCTGCATGGAAAAAATGGACGGCCGCGGCAGCCTGCGCGGTGATCATCGGCGGAGCTGTGCTGGGGGTTACGACATGGAGAAATGGACAGGGGAGTTCGGCAGTCCGTTACCCGTCGGGGCTAAAGACGGTTATGGCAGCTTATCCGGCATCTGTGGCGCAGACGATGGATGCACAGAAATTCATGGAAAGCGATGCACACTGGGACTGGTGGGATTCGTACCGGGAGTTGACAGCAAAATCAGCAGAACTGCAGTCGGGAATGGATGCATATTATCAGAACCTGATGAAACAAATGCTGGTTTCAGAAGATGAAAATACCGTCTGCTCGCCGATCAATCTGTATATCGCGTTTGCGATGCTGGCGGAAACTTCGGATGGAAATACGCGGCAGCAGATTCTCGACATGCTTGGCGCTCAGGATATGGATACGTTGCGGGAAAATGTTTCTTCACTCTGGGAAAGCAATTATGCAGACACGCCCGCGCTGAACAGTGTGTTGGCAAATTCGCTGTGGCTGGATGGTGAGGAAACATACAATGACACAACGCTGCAGCGGCTGGCGGAACAGTATTATGCATCGACCTTCCGTGGGACTCCCGGATCGGAAGAGATGAATCAGGCTCTGCGGACCTGGACGGATGATAATACCGGAGGGCTTTTAAAAGAATACACCGAAAATATGGCGATCGCCCCGGAAACGGTATTTGAACTGGTATCAACCATCTATTATAAGGCGATGTGGCGGGAGAATTTCTGGGAAGTAAATACAGAGAAGGAAACCTTCCACGGAGCTGCGGGAGATACCACTGTGGACATGATGAAGAAAACGGAATGGATGGATGTCTACCAGGGCGAACATTTCCGTGCAGTCAGCCTTAGCCTTCAGGACAGCGGCTCCATGTATTTCCTGCTTCCGGATGAAAATACCGATGTCAATGAACTGGTATCGGATCCGGATCTGATGAAGGTTATACGGCGGGATGAAAGCAGTGATAACTGGTATTCCCCTATGGTGAACCTGTCTGTTCCTAAATTTAAAGTATCGGAGAAAACAGACCTGATCGAAACGGTGCGCGCACTGGGTGTAACGGATGCACTGGATGCGGATCTGGCAGATTTCAGCCCATTAACAGGGGACAAAGAGAATTTATACCTGAGCAAAGCAGACCACGCCGCCATGCTTGAAATCGACGAAAACGGAGTAACCGGAGCAGCGTATACAGAACTCGGCGTTTCAGAAACCGCAGCAGAAATACCGGACGACGAAATCGACTTCGTACTGGATCGTCCATTCCTGTTTCTTGTCACGGGGCAGGACGGATCGATTCTGTTTTCGGGAGTTGTGAGAAATATTGCAGAGACATGAAAAAAAGGAGCCGGACTGTCCGGCTCCTGTGTCTGAGACACGTTACAGTATCTCTTCGGTGCTTATTTTTGCTCTGCGTTCCTTTGTCGGAGCAGAAAAACAGACAAAATCAGTACAGCAGGGAAAATGCAGCCGGCCAGCATACCTGCCTTCAGATCGTCGCCGGTGTTTTGTGTGACAAATCCAATAACAAATGGGCCAATGGAACCGCCCATATCTCCGGCCATGGCGAGAAGTGCGAACAGTGCAGTTCCGCCGAGTGGAATTTTAGAGGATGAAATACTGATGGTTCCCGGCCACATAATTCCTACGGAGAAACCACACACAACGCAGCCTGTAAGATTTAAAAGAGGATATGGTGCGAGAGCTGCAGCCAGATAACAGATCAGGCAAAGTGTACCGGATGCGATCATAAATTTTGTTAAGTCAATTTTTTCCCCGTATTTACCATAGAAGGTTCTGCTGATGCCCATCATCACAGCAAACAGGCACGGTCCTGCAATGTCTCCAATGCTTTTTGAGAGACCTAATGCAGACTCGGCATAAGCGGAAGCCCATTGCGCCATCGAAATCTCGCTTGCTCCGGCGCAGACCATAAGAACAAGGGAAATCCAGAAAATGGGAAGACGGCACAGCTGACGAATGGTAAGTCCTTCTTCGCTTCCGGTGAGTGATTCAATCGGGCAGGAAAGGAAATTAAACGTATTGTACAGTGGAAGTACAGCCCAGATACATGCGAGGATCGGCCAGCGTTCCATACCAAAAACTGCCAGAAAAGCAGTGGAAAGTAAGATGACGCCTACAGACCCCCAGCAGTAAAAGGAGTGAAGCAGACTCATAACGCTGTCCTTATTGTCAAACGGACAAGCCTCTACGATTGGGCTGACAAGAACCTCAATCAGTCCGCTTCCGGCGGCATAGATCATGGCACTGAACAAAATTCCTGCATAGGCATTTGGCAGAATATTGGGCAGAAAGGCAAGTCCAATCAGGCCGCAGGCGGAAAGAATCTCAGAAGCAACGACACACCTGCGATAACCGATTTTATCGACATATCTGGCACAGAACAAATCGACAAGAAGTTGTGTGAAAAAGAATACTGTCGAGATAAACGCAATTTTTCCAAGAGAAATATGGTAAGTTCTGTGAAAGGTAAGAAATAGTAAAGGTGCAAAATTTGCAGAAATTGCCTGCGTGATAAATCCAAGATAACAGGCAATTAAGGTTTTGTGGTAGTTCTTTTTCATGATGATATACTCCGTTTTTTAAAATGGCAGAACTGCTGCGGCCGTAGTGTTCGTTTCGTTGCCGTTCACCGTGTTCCATGGAGCGACAACGATTCTTTTTGTATAATAACGTAAAATAGTGTCGCTTTCACTGGAATATATCGTCTGTTTATTGTATAATATCGTAAAATAGAGAGGGGCGTGCCTGAAAAACGGAGGCGGGGAAAGATGGAATTTAATACATTTTATAACAAGATCCAAACGGATGAAAGCATGATGGAAACGATACAGCATGGAAACAGTGAATATCCGTTTCAATTGTATTACGACGATCTTGCGTTGTTTGATTTTCATTGTGTAGAATGGCACTGGCATGTGGAGTTTGAGTTTGTTTTTGTACAGGAGGGAACAGCAACCTTCTGGGTTGGCGAAAAGCAGTTTTCACTGGGACAGGGAACGGGCATTTTTATTAACTCAAAGATTTTGCATCGCTATTTTTCTGAAGGCCATGCGATTGTGCCAAATTTCGTTCTGAAACCGACATTTCTCGCTCCGGCAGACAGCCTGATTTACAAAAAATACATTGCACCGATACAGGCGTGTAAGGTGGACTGCATTGTCTTTTGCAGGGAAATAAAATGGCAGGCAGAAGCACTGGAGCTCATGCAGAAAATTCTCAAAGCGCAGGAATCAGACAAAGACCGGGAACTGGTTACTTTATTTCTGACGCAGGAATTGTGGCACTTGCTTTATTTGCACATGGATTCGGAAGTGCTGCAGAAAAAAAGAGAAAATACGGCATCCTCACAGGGAAGAACACAGCTGATGATGCAATATATTCATCAAAATTTCCGACAGAATCTTACCTTGGAGGATATTGCCGGGCAGGCTATGGTGAGCAAGAGTACGGCATTGAATCTGTTCCGAAGATATCTTCACGATACGCCGGTGCATTATCTGGTGAAGTATCGTCTGCAGGAGGCTGCAAAGCTTCTGGCCACGACGGAGAAAAAGATAACTGTAATTTCCGGCGAGACGGGATTTGAAAATATGGATTATTTTTGCAAAACATTTAAGAAATATTATGGGAGGACACCGACGGAATATCGAAGAAAAAAACAAATGGATACGGATGACAGAGAAGGGATCGTTCAAGATGTAGTGTAAGAGAAAACGGAAAAATTACAAGCTCAGAGCTGGAATCGAAGACCAAAACGCTTCCGCCGTCTGTGTCGCGGACTGGAGGAAAAAGGATATATAGAGCGGAGCGTTGACAAAAAAGACCGCAGAAAGTGGATAAAAGTGCGGTAGACATAAAATAAAATTACATTCTGAAAAAGGAGCGGAATCCGGTGTGGGTTCTGCTCCTTTTTAAATGGAAAATTATCCAATGCGTCGTAAAACCCCTTGCTTCAGCTATGGGGATATAAGACGCGTCCATCGAATTTACGCAAGTAATTGAGATGGACAAAATAGTGGTTGTATTAAATGAAAAAATATAGTATAATACAAACATGAATACAACATATAAATTAAACAACAATGTCGTCTATTCGTGCAAATACCATGTAGTATGGTGTCCTAAATATAGACGAAAAGTATTAACCAATGGTGTAGATACCAGGTTGAAGGAACTGCTCACAGAGTATGCTGCAAATCTTTCTGTAGAGATTCTGGAAATGGAAATCATGCCGGATCATGTTCATATGCTGCTGGAAGTAGACCCTCAGTTTGGAATCCACAAAGCTGTAAAATCGTTCAAAGGCTATACGTCCAGAATTTTAAGACAGGAATTTCCCCATCTCAAAACGAAAATGCCGACGCTCTGGACAAACAGCTATTTTGTATCTACCGTTGGCGGTGCCCCGCTGGAAGCAGTAAAACAGTATATCGAAAACCAGAAAACATCGCAGAGACAAAAGGATAAGATGGGCTAATGCAAAAAGGGATCAAATTCAGGATCTACCCGAACAGAGAACAGAAAAACTTCATCCACCAGACGCTGGGATGCTGCCGGCTGATCTACAACCGGGGACTTGCCATGCGCAAGGAAAGCTATGAAGAAGGGAAGAAGATTGGATATACCCAGACTTCCGCCATGCTGACCGAACTGAAAAGACAGGAGGAGTTTGCTTTTTTGAAAGCAGCAGATTCCATTGCCTTACAGCAGTCTCTGCGGGATCTCGACCGGAGCTTTGTGAATTTCTTTCAAAAACGTGCTTCCTATCCAACCTTCAAGAGCAAACATAACCGGTTCCAGTCATACAGAACGGTCAATCAAAAAGATAATATCCGTATTGTGGGAAGATATATCAAACTTCCGAAACTTGGATTTGTCAAAATACGCCAGTCGATGGAAGTGGGAAAAATTAATCACGTAACCATTGAGTACACACCGGCCGGAAAATATTTTGCAGTCTTAAATATTGATTTCGAACCGGAACCACGCCCAAATGCTGGAGGAACGATTGGAATTGATGTCGGAATCAAAGCATTCTATTCTGACAGCAATGGAAATACGGTATCAAATCCCAGATATCTGGAACGCTCCATGCGAAAACTCATAAGAGAACAGCGCAGACTTTCCCGGAAGCAGAAAGATTCCCATAACCGCGGGAAGCAGCGGCTCAGGGTAGCCAGAGTGCATGAGAAAATAGCCAATCAGCGGAATGATTTCCTGCAGAAACAGTCAACGATGCTGGTGCGCGAAAACCAAACCATCTGTATCGAGGATCTGAGCGTGAAGGGAATGATCCGGAACCATAAACTGGCAAAATCCATAGCAAGTGTTTCCTGGGCAAAGTTTTTCGAAATGCTGGAATATAAAGCCAGCTGGTATGGAAATGAACTTCACAGAGTACCAACGATGTATCCGAGCAGTCAAACCTGCAGCTCTTGCGGCTACAGAAATCCACGGATAAAAAATCTGAGCATTCGTATCTGGGAGTGCCCGAAATGCCATGCAGTTCATGACCGGGATACGAATGCAAGCATTAATATTCTGAAAAAAGCACTGCAGATGCAGTCTGCATAAAGATGAAAAGCTGTACCGTAGGGCATACGGGAACAGGATAAACATAGCTTGTGGACACTGTGTAAGACATTGCAGTACCGTAAGGTATTCGTCAATGCAGTAGTGGAAGAAACAAGAATCCCCCTGCTTTAGCTGTGGGGAGCGTCAAGGAATATACTTATTCGGCACAGCCAAAAACTCTTCTACATATTGCTCCATTGCCGCAAGCAGCTCTTCAAGCGGAAAGACCTTCAGATCCTGCGCGGCTTCCGGCGGGACGGAGAGGAAGTGATGGAGGAGGTCAAGTACCTGTTGGACGTTCTCATACTGAATTTCTGTGATTCCAGGGTTCGTGAC
The DNA here is from genome assembly GCF_003479185.1 of Blautia sp. AF17-9LB. Classification (NCBI taxonomy): domain Bacteria; kingdom Bacillati; phylum Bacillota; class Clostridia; order Lachnospirales; family Lachnospiraceae; genus Blautia; species Blautia sp. AF17-9LB. The sequence goes on along the minus strand of NZ_QUGU01000018.1, from coordinate 25,677 downwards.
GTTAGGATTGAGATCGAGCGGGATGCAATAGCGGTTGACAAGATATGTATTCATTCGTGTATAGTCCCCGTAATAATACTCCTCTGTGAGATATCTGGAAAAAGGAATGGATGTCCGCGATTTTTTGATATAAACCGTTGCAATCTCATCTCTCATATCTGTAATTTCCCCATCCGCATTATAAAATTCCACAATCTGCGGAATGAAATCCTTAAAAAATTTCCGGTCAATATAAAGATGAAAATAATATCCCAGTGCGCTCGAATCTGGCAGAAGTGAACGGTATTTCGCTGTAAACCGTGTAAGATCCGGGAATACCATCATTTTTTCGCGGTAAAGCGGGTCGCGGAAATGGGAGGATTCTTTCTGCTGCGTCGCATCCGGCAGAAGATTTCCGATTAGGAAATCATTTACCGATGAAATCGGATATGGAAAATCCGGGTGGGACGGGAGGTGCTTTAACAGCATTTGGGCTGCGGTGAGATGTAAGATAAAACCTGGCATGGGAATGAAGATGTCCTTTCGTATTTGCTTCTAATCTAAACAAAATGGCAGCGTTTGTCAAATTCTATTTACTTGGCATGATAGGATGAAACCTCATGTGTGCTTCTTAATTTGATCATTTTATACATAATGATGAAATTAAATTGACAATGATAAAATTAACGAATATACTGAAATCATAGCAGAAATACAACATATTGGAGAACGCAAATGAGACAGTTTACTTACCAGGAAAAGTGGAAAAAATTACTCACGCCGGAAATAGTATCTTATCTGACGCAGATTCATGAATTCAAAGGAGAGCAGACTTTGTTCATCGAAGCAAAAGCGGATGCGCTGAATCAGCTTGTTGAAATTGCAAAAATTCAGAGTACAGAAGCATCGAACAAAATTGAGGGTATTTACACTTCGGATGAACGGTTAAGAGCCCTGGTGCGGGATACGACGAGACCGAAAACGCGCAGCGAGCGTGAAATTGCCGGTTACCGGGATGTGCTGAATACAATTCATGAAAGTCATGATTACATTCCACCCAAGCCGTCCATTTTTTTGCAGCTTCATCGAGATCTGTACAAATTTGAAGGATATGACATCGGCGGAAAGTATAAAACAGTAGATAATGTGATAGAAGAAGAGGATACGATCGGAAATACATTTATTCGATTTCGCCCGGTTCCGGCATGGGAGACACCGGCAGCAGTCGAAGCATTATGTGCGGCCTTTGAACAGGCGATGGGATCGGAACAGATAGATCCACTGCTTTTGATTCCCATGTTCATTCTCGATTTTCTGTGCATTCATCCTTTTAATGATGGAAATGTACCATTGAGATACCAACAACAAATAGCGGCATAACAGCAGCAAACAACTTCATATCACATAAATACAGTTAAATAACATATAGAATTAGGAATACTTGAAAAACGGTATTCCTTTTTTATTTCCAGACGTTCAGAAATGAGCGTCTATTTTTTTACCCAAATGAAAGGAGAATCAAAAAATGAATAAGATATTGAAACGATTGCTTACAGGTGTTCTTACTCTCGCAACCGTCTTTACTGCTCTACCCACAACTGCTGTCCATGCTGCGGAAACACAATACTGGACAGAATCGGAGGAACGTGTCGGCATTGTTGAGAAAGTAATGAATGATGGTTCTATCGGCTCTACATTTAATGAGGGGCATATGACCGTTGAGGGCGAGGACGCTTATTGTATCGACATCAACACAGGCTTTAAGAATGGATATAAGACCAGAAGTGACGCAAGTACACGCATGACTGCCTACCAGATAGAGGACGTTGCTTTATCTCTTGAATACGTCAAACAGTATACGAAAAGCCATACAGGATTGAGCAGCCAGCACGCCTACCTTTTAAGACAGCTTGTAGTCTGGCAGAGATTGAGCGTCCATCTTGGGTGGAGCTGTGACAATGTACGAGCTTCCTATGATGAAATCTCAAAATCCGTGCAAGATGAAGTATTCGCCGGAGCGAAAGCCTTTGTAAGAGAAAATAAAGGACGCTATGACTGTTACGGTTATATCTACACTGGTGAGGGGCAGGATTTAGGACAGTTCTTCGCAGAGCTGGCTGTCGGCAATGGCAAGATTCAGAAATCTTCCAGTAATACCACAGTCACAAACGGGAATGACTGCTATTCTCTCTCTGGTGCGACTTATGGTGTCTATTCTGATAAAGGCTGCACGAAATCTGTTGCCACACTTACGACAAATGCCAATGGTAATACGGACACTGTGGAATTAAGAGCTGCGACATACTATGTGAAAGAAACGAAAGCTCCAAAGGGATTCCAGTTAGATAAGAACGTCTATACTATGACGGTCAAGGTTAATGAAACTACGACTTTAAAAGTCAGCGACAAACCAAAAGTCACTGACACTTTGGTTGAGCTTTTCAAGATTGATATGGAAATTTCCAAAGCTACGCCACAGGGTAACGCTTCTTTAGAGGGTGCGGAGTTCGTCTGGAAGTATTATGACGGTTACTATACAAAAGACAATCTTCCATCAGAACCAACACGCACATGGACGACAAAGACAATCGCTGAAAAAGACAGCAACAATGAAGTCCATTACATCACAAGATTAGCCGATTCCTACAAGGTATTGGGTGACAGCTTCTATACACAGAATGGTACTATCTGCTTGCCGCTTGGTACTATCACTGTAGAAGAAAAGACAGCTCCAAACGGTTACTTATTGGAGGGTGCTTATATGCAGGCTGCCGGAAGTTCTGAACAGATAAAAGGTGTCTATGTGGCACAGATTACAGAAGATGGTGAGCTTGCAGCGTTAAGCGGCAGCAACCAGTATTCCGTATTAGACAAGGTTATCCGTGGCGGTGTCAAAATCCAGAAACGTGACCTTGAAACCAAAGATACAAAAGCACAAGGCGGTGCGACTTTGAAAGATACTGCCTTTGAAATCATTTCCTTAAATGATAACGCTGTCTTGGTAGATGGCAAGTTATACAACAAGAATGAAGTCGTCAAAACAATCCATACTGGCGTTGACGGTATCGCTACAACTGCCGCCGATACATTACCATACGGAAAATACCGTATTGAGGAAAGCAACGCCCCAGAGGGATATTTGACGGACGGTGCAAAACCGATTGAATTTGAAATCACAGAAGATGGAAAAATCGTGGATTTAACAGATGAAGCACATTCCATCTACAACCAGATTAAGCGTGGAGATATTGAGGGTGTAAAAATCGGTGCTAGCACTCACAAGCGACTTGCGAATGTTCCCTTTAGGATCACAAGCAAGACGACTGGTGAGAGCCATATCATTGTGACGGACGCAAACGGTCAGTTCTCTACTTCTTCTGATTGGGTATCTCATAAACAGAATACCAACGCCGGAAAGACCAGCGAGGACGGTATCTGGTTCGGTACTTCCACACCAGACGACAGCAAAGGTGCATTGCTTTACGATACTTACACAATCGAAGAATTACGCTGCGATTCCAACAAGGGAATGACGCTGATTCCGGCGTTTGATGTAGTGGTATCAAGAAATAAAGTAGTCGTGGATTTAGGTACGCTTACAGATGAATACGAGCCAGAAATCACTATCCATACGACTGCCACAGATAAGGTGACAGGTGAAAAATCAATCGTTGCTGGAAAGAACGTGACTATCGTTGATACTGTGACTTTAGATGGTTTGACAAAAGGCACAAAATATCAGTTGAAAGGCTGGCAAATGGTGAAATCTGAAAACGCACAGCTTTTGATTGACGGTCAACCTGTGGAAAGTAATTACACATTCACTGCGAAAAAATCAGAAATGGAAGTTGAGGTTTCCTATACGTTCAATGCTTCTGCTCTTGGAGGAAAAGACCTTGTGACATTCGAGGAATTGTACAACTTATCCAATCCAGACGAGCCTATCAAAGTGGCAGAACACAAGGACATTGAGGATGAGGGGCAGACCGTGACTATCGAAGAACGAGTGATTGAAATTCATACCAACGCTGCCGACAAAGCCACAGGTAAAAAGATGATTGTTGCTGGTAAAGAGGTAACTGTCATTGATACGGTCACTTTAGATGGTTTGGAAAAAGGTACAACCTATCAACTCAAAGGCTGGCAGATGGTGAAGTCTGAAAACGCACAGCTTTTGATTGACGGTAAACCTGTAGAAAGTGACTATACCTTTACTGCAAAAGATTCTAGCATGGAAGTCCAGATTGCCTTTACATTCAATGCCAGTGAGCTTGCAGGAAAAGACCTAGTAACATTCGAGGAATTATACGATTTATCCAATCCAGATGAGCCTACAAAGGTGGCAAAACACAAGGACATTGAGGACGAAGGGCAAACAGTGACGATTACGGAACGTATCATCACTATGCACACAACCGCTACCGATAAGGCAACAGGTGAAAAGACGATTGAAGCAGACGACAAAGTAACTATCGTTGATACGGTCACTTTAGACGGCTTGGAAAAAGGCGTGAAATACACTCTTAAAGGTTGGGAAATGGTGAAGTCTGAAAATGCAGAACTTCTAGTGAATGGCAAGCGTGTAGAAAATGACCTTACCTTTACTGCCGAGGATTCTAAAATGGAGGTTCAGATTGAATTTATATTCAATGCTTCGGAGCTTGGCGGCAAAGAGCTTGTGACCTTTGAAGAATTATATGACGTAACCAATCCAGACAATCCTATCAAAGTAGCTGAACATAAGGACATCAAGGACGAGGGGCAGACTGTAACTATCAAAGAGAAGCCAGAATCCCCTACGACACCAGAAGAACCTAGCACACCAACAAAGACAAGCGATTCACCAAAAACAGGTGATAATACGCCATTTGTCGCATTATTCGCTATGATGGGAATTTCTGCTGCTGGTCTTATCTTTGCCGGATATAAGAGATTCCGCAGAGTAAAGAAATCTGACTGATACGGGAGGTAACAGCTTATGAAAGCAACAACCCGTTCACCGCCTATGATGGAAACGTCAGTCTGTGGCTGACATTATATCTAACTTCTGCTTGATTACGATTTATCTTTCTGAATGGGGATTGTCAAGGGTGCTTTCAGCACAACGCTTGCCCTTGATAATTCACAGGCAGACAGATATTATCCCGATAGCAGAATGACACTATATAACAAATCAATCAAAATCAAAAAGAAAAGAGGTAAACAATTTATGGAATTAAAACACGTTATCCCAAACATGGAAAAGACATTCGGGAACTTAGAGTTTGCAGGTGAGAATAAGGTGGAACAGCGTAGGATTAACGGACGTATGACGGTTGTTTCCCGCAGCTTCAACCTTTATTCGGACGTACAGAGGGCAGATGATATTATCGTGGTGCTGCCTGCTTCTGCTGGTGAGAAGAATTTTGAATCAGAGGAAAAAGTAAAACTTATCAATCCCAAAATCACCGCAGAGGGTTACAAAATCGGTACAAGAGGATTCACAAACTATATCTTATCGGCTGACGATATGGTGAAAGCATAAGGAGGTAGAAACATTATGAGATTATCTTATTTGATTTATTCCTGTTCTCACTTGGAGCAGCTGCAGAAAGAGAAATTGAAATGATGGAAAGGAGCAGAAAATAATGAATTTCGGACAGAACTTATACAACTGGTTTTTATCTAACGCACAGAGTTTGGTACTCATGGCGATTGCGGTTATCGGCGTATATCTCGGATTCAAGCGTGAGTTTTCTAAACTGATTGGATTCTTGGTGATTGCCTTAATCGCTGTCGGCTTGGTATTCAATGCTTCTGGCGTAAAAGACGTACTGTTGCAGTTATTCAATAAGATTATCGGGGCGTAAATTGTATTTATTGTGTAAAAGTAGTATAATTTAAGCAGAATTTGAAAGGAGTGTTTTGTGTGAAAGAAAGTACAAAAGCCTATTTAGTAGATATTTATAACAGTATTCCTAAAAAAACAAAGGCTACTTGCTTAAAATTTTACTATCAATATCACAATGTTAATGTCAATGTATATTTTGACGCATTTGATAATCAAAGTGTAGTATTGAGCATTGTTCTTTCCGCTAAAAAGAAATATTATTATACGCCTTTAAATATTTTGAATACTGGTATGATAACAGAGTATTTGAGTGAAATTCCTCCTCAAATACTTGAAAAGATTTTAGTTGACAATCATTTAGATGATTTCTATGAAAATATGGAAAAACATCTTTTAGAGGACAAACCACATTTTAATTACTATAATGAGGACACATACTTTGTCAACACTATAAAATATGCTAAAAGTAAATTGGATTTACCTTTCTGGTGGTATCTTCGTAAAGTACCTATGTCGGATGATACTCTATATAAATTAAATGCTAGAGCAGATATTACATTTGATATATTAAGAAAAATACAGCAAGAAGGATATACTTTAGTCAGAACACCAGACCCAGAAAAGCGAAAAGAACTTACTTTAATTTTGAAACAAATAGGAATCAAATTATCATAGACAAAGAGCAGTTAATTCTTTTGAGTTAGCTGCTTTTTCTATGCAAATTTTAAGATTGGAGGACAACATGAAAACAGATATATTTGAGGATATGAAAGAGCGTGTCGGCTGTGAAAATATTTCCGACCTTCCCTACCGCAAACGTATGGTGTGGGAAATCATCAAGCAGCACTCACCACTTGATTATCCAAAAGAACAGTTAGAAAAGTTTTCTCATTATGTATTCGGTGTAGATTATGCTGTTATAATGGGAATACTGGATATGATGAAAGGAAGTGACAGACCATGCAGGAAATGCGAATCTACCTGTTAAACAATACAAAACCGTATCGTGAGGGTGACGAAGAATATTCCGGTGCTTGGTTCAACTGCCCTGTGGACTTTGAGGAAGTCCGAGAAAAAATCGGCGTGGAACATGAAGAACAGATTGAGATTGCAGACTATGAGCTGCCCTTTGACTTACACAGTGATATGCCACTTTGGGAAATCAACGCCAACTGCCGCATGGTGCTGGAATTGGAGGGTACGCCTATCGGCAATGAAATGAAAGCCATTCAGCAGAAATGGTTTTCCAGCTTCGAGGAATTTATCGACCACAAGGACGAGATACGCTACTATGATGTGGGTGACGGTGCAGCTCTGGCAGAATACCTTATCCGTGAAGAATATGTTTTTGGTGAGATTCCTCACGAACTGTTGAAACATATCGACTATCACTCCTATGGTAGTGAGCTGGAAATGGACGACAGATACTTATTTACCACAAGCGGCGTATTCCGCTATCAGTAAAGGGGTGATGTGGTATCGAAGAAATGCGAATCTATATCGCCAATCTTGGGAAATACAACGAGGGTGAGCTTGTGGGTGCGTGGTTTACGCCGCCCGTTGATTATGACGAGATGGCAGAACGTATCGGCTTGAATGACAGATACGAAGAATACGCAATCCATGATTATGAACTACCCTTTGAGATTGACGAGTACACACCCATTGAGGAAGTCAACCGCCTGTGTGAAATGGTGGAGGACTTACCAGAGGACATACAGGACGAATTATCGGAACTGCTAGGCTATTACAGCAGCTTGGAAGATTTGTGCGAACATGCAGACGATATTATCCATTATCCCGATTGTGACGATATGACAGACGTTGCCTATTACTTCATAGATGAATGTCAAAGTCTGGGTGAGATACCAGACAGAATCCGCAGTTACATAGACTATGAAGCCTACGGGCGTGACCTTGATTTAGAGGGGCGTTTTGTCGTCACCAATCATGGCGTGTTTGAATGTCCGTATTAACAATTACAACTGAATATTTTTTATCTGCCAGTGAAATGACACTGGTTATTTTTTTGCATCAGCCTTGAAACATAGGCTGCTGTTTCCATTTTAGAACAGAAAGGAGCTGTGAAAATTGAAGAAAATCAAAAGCTATACAAGCATATGGAGCGTGGAAAAAGTCATTTATGCAATCAACGACTTTCAACTCCCGTTCCCGCTCACATTCAGTCAGATGGCTTGGTTCGTGGTGTCGCTGTTTGTGGTGATTCTCTTTGGGGAGCTACCGCCCTTTAACATGATTGACGGTGCATTTCTCAAATACTTTGGAATCCCTGTGGCGTTCACTTGGTTTGTATCGCAAAAGACCTTTGACGGAAAAAAGCCTTTTGGATTCCTAAAATCCTGTGTGAGCTTTTTCCTCCGACCAAAAGTGACCTATGCAGGAAAAGCTATCAAACTGAAAAATCAGAAATTCAATACAAGCGTGACCGCAGTTAGGAGTGTGATGTATGTTCCCGATTAAGTACATAGAAAACAATCTGGTGTTCAACCATGACGGTGAGTGCTTTGCCTACTATGAGCTGACACCTTACAATTATTCGTTCCTGTCACCAGAAGAAAAATACATGGTGCATGACAACTTCCGTCAGCTTATCGCCCAGAACCGTGACGGAAAAATCCATGCCCTACAGATTGCCACAGAGGACAGCCTGCGTGCAGTACAGGAGCGTTCCAAAAAGGGAATCACAGGCAGATTAAAAGAGATTGCCTGTAAAAAGGTAGATGAACAGACAGAAGCGTTGGTTGAGATGATTGGTGAAAATCAGATTGACTACCGCTTTTTTCTTGGCTTCAAGCTGCTGGTAAATGAGGAAGAAATCAGCTTCAAGGGTATGCGAAAATCAGCAGCTATGACCTTTGCGGATTTTATCTATGAAGTCAATCACAAGCTGATGGGTGACTTCGTTTCCATGAGTAATGATGAAATCAACCGTTTCCTAAAGATGGAAAAACTCTTGGAAAGCAAAATCTCACGCCGCTTTCAGTTCCGCAGACTAGATAAGAACGACTTCGGCTACCTCTTGGAACATATCTACGGGAATACCGGCGTTGCCTACAGTGATTACAGTTATGACCTCCCGATAAAAAAGTCAAAGCGTGAAACACTGGTGAAACGATATGACCTTATCCGTCCGACACGCTGCATGATTGAAGAAAACCAGCGATACCTAAAGATTGAGCGTGAAGATCAGACAACTTTTGTTGCCTACTTCACGATTAACAATATCGTGGGTGAGCTGGATTTTCCGTCAAGCGAGATATTTTATTATCAGCAACAGCAATTCACGTTCCCCGTTTCCACTTCTATGAATGTTGAAATCGTCACCAACAAAAAGGCTCTGACGACTGTTAGGAACAAAAAGAAAGAGCTGAAAGACTTGGATAATCATGCTTGGGAATCCAACAACGAAACGGGAAGTAACGTCATGGACGCTCTGGATTCGGTGAATGAACTGGAAACAAATTTAGACCAGTCCAAAGAATCCATGTATAAATTATCCTACGTTATCCGTGTGGCGGCTGACACTCTGGAAGAATTGAAACGCCGCTGTGATGAAGTCAAAGATTTCTATGATGATTTGAACGTCAAGCTGGTTCGCCCATTCGGTGATATGTTGGGGTTGCATGGTGAGTTTATCCCATCCAGCAAAAGATATATCAATGATTATATCCAATACGTCACTCCGGACTTTCTCGCCGGACTTGGCTTCGGTGCGACACAGCAGCTTGGGGAAACGGATGGTATCTATATCGGCTATAACCTTGATACAGGAAAGAACGTCTATCTAAAACCTAGCCTTGCAGCACAGGGCGTAAAAGGTTCTGTGACAAATGCTCTTGCGGCTGCTTTTCTCGGTTCGCTCGGTGGTGGGAAGTCTTTCTGTAACAACCTTATCATCTATTATGCGGTGCTGTTTGGAGGAAAAGCGGTCATTATAGACCCTAAATCAGAGCGTGGCAACTGGCAGGAAACACTACCCGACATTGCACATGAAATCAAAATCGTCAACCTTACCAGCGAGAATAAGAACAAAGGACTTCTTGACCCTTATGTGATTATGAAGCGTACAAAAGACGCTGAAAGCCTTGCGATTGATATTTTAACATTCCTTACAGGTATTTCTTCCCGTGACGGTGAGAAGTTCCCTGTATTAAGGCGTGCAATCCGTTCTGTTACCCAGAGCAAAAAAAGAGGACTGCTCCGTGTCATTGATGAACTCCGCAAAGATGGTTCACTCGTGGCAGAGAATATCGCAGACCATATTGAGAGCATGACGGACTATGATTTTGCACACCTGTTATTCTCGGACGGTGATGTGGAACAATCCATCAGTTTAGACCGACAGCTTAACATCATACAGGTGGCTGACCTTGTATTGCCAGACAAGGACACAAAATTTGAAGAATATACCACAATGGAGCTGCTTTCCGTGGCAATGCTTATCGTTATCAGTACCTTTGCCTTAGATTTTATCCATTCGGATAGGAGCATTTTCAAGATGGTGGATTTGGACGAAGCGTGGACGTTCTTGCAAGTAGCACAGGGAAAAGCACTCTCTAACAAGCTGATTCGTGCTGGTCGTTCCATGAATGCCGCTGTGTACTTTGTGACACAAAACTCTGGTGATGTGGACGACGAAAAGATGAAGAACAATATCGGCTTGAAGTTTGCCTTTCGTAGCACAGATATAAAAGAAATCAAAAATACCCTTGAATTTTTTGGTGTGGATAAGGAGGACGAGGGCAACCAGAAACGACTTAGGGATTTGGAAAACGGACAATGCCTGTTTCAAGATTTGTATGGGCGTGTGGGCGTTATCCAGATTCACCCTGTATTCTCTGACCTGTTCCATGCCTTTGATACCAGACCGCCAGTACAGACAGAAGAAACGAGGTGAAGCCTATGAGAAAACGAAAAATCCTACGATTCTTCGGTATCGCTCTGTGTGTGATTCTCGGCGTGCTGATGATTTTATCCATCACAGGAACGGTGACTTATGCGGCTGGACTGGTGGATAATACGGTGAGCGACAGCAACGCCTACTCTAAATATCCCCTAGAGAATTATCAGCTTGATTTCTATGTGGATTCAAGTTGGGATTGGCTACCGTGGAACTGGCTTGATGGAATTGGGAAAAGTATTCAGTATGGCTTGTACGCTATCACAAATTTTGTCTGGACGGTGAGCCTTTATATCTCCAATGCGACAGACTATGTAGTACAGGAAGCCTATAAGCTGGACTTTATCTCTGATACTGCAAGCTCTATCGGAAAGAACATTCAGACATTAGCTGGTGTGACTTCCAATGGCTTTTCCAGTGAGGGATTTTATGTAGGATTCCTGCTTATCCTCATTCTGGTAATGGGAATCTATGTGGCATACACAGGACTGTTAAAAAGAGAAACCACAAAAGCCATTCATGCGGTTATCAACTTTCTTGTGGTATTTATTCTGTCAGCGTCCTTTATTGCCTATGCCCCAAACTATATCAGCAAAATCAATGACTTTTCCGCAGATATAAGCAGCTCGGCATTATCGCTCGGTACAAAAATCGTGCTGCCCGATTCCAACAGCAAAGGAAAAGACAGCGTAGATTTAATAAGAGACAGCCTGTTTTCCATACAGGTGAAACAACCGTGGCTGCTTTTACAGTACGGGGAATCGGATATAGAAACGCTCGGTTCTGACCGTGTGGAAAGCCTGTTATCGGAAAGTCCAGACACGGACGACAGAGAGGACGTTGTGATTGAGGAAATCGAGGATAAGGACAATGACTATTTGAGCGTCACAAAGACCATGACCCGTTTAGGTATGGTAGTGTTCCTGTTTATCTTCAATATTGGTATCTCGGCATTTGTCTTTCTGCTTACCGGCATGATGATTTTCTCGCAGGTGCTATTCATCATTTACGCCATGTTCCTGCCGATTAGTTTTATCCTCTCCATGATACCGACTTATGAGGGCATGGCAAAAAAGGCTCTTACGAAGCTGTTCAATACCATTATGATGAGAGCCGGAATCACACTGATTATTACCACAGCCTTTAGTATCTCGACTATGTTTTATTCCATTTCCTCCGGCTATCCGTTTTTCATGGTGGCATTTCTACAGATAGTCACCTTTGCCGGAATCTATTTTAAATTAGGTGACTTGATGGCAATGTTCAGCCTGCAATCCTCCGATACACAGCAAGTCAGCAGACGAATCATGCGACACCCGTATATGTTCCTCAACCGCAGGGCAAGACGCTTGGAGCGTAAAATCGGTAGGACAATGGCGGCTGGTGCTGCTGGTGGTGTAGCTGGTGCTGCGGCGGCTTCTGCTTCTACAAAAAAGGCAGACAATACCAAACAGACAGGTAATACGCATACCAGAGCAAATCACAATACTTCTGCTTCTTCCAGTGGAGGTAACAGCAAGCCGCCAGCTCTGCCGGATTCCAAATCACAGAAGCCGCTTGCATTGCCGGATAAGAAAAGTCAGACGGATTCCTCACAGATCGTACATAGTTCACAAAGCAATACACAGGAATCACAGTCTACCTCAAAGCGTGGAATTGTGGATAAAAAATCGGTATCGAAACAGCCGCAGTCAGACAAAAAGAATCCGCAGCGTCCGATTGTGGATAAGGAGCGACAAAGCAACGGATCAGCGACAAAGAGAGCTGCCCCGTTGCATGAGCGACCAGCCACAACGCCTGTTCCTGTAAAATCGGATTCACAGGCGGCAGCTTTAAAGCCGGAGCAGAATGTCAAAGAGCGTCCTGTCACAGTGACAAAGGAGCAGCCGCAATCAAGCAAGAGTAAGGAGCCTGTGACAAAATCACAGGAGAATGTAAGAACACAGGTTGTCAGAGAATCCCGTCCGGCAGATAAACAGGCTTCATCAGCAGTAAATAAACATTCACAAGCTACCACAGATATTTCAAGGCAAACGGTACAACGTCAGAAGCAGACAAAGACGGTTCAGAAAAAGACCACAAATCAATCAACAATGAAGAAATCTACAAGTAAGAAAGGCGGCAAGAAATGAAGTTAAGGCATTTTGCTGTGTTCGGTGGGATTTTCACAGTGATTATCTGTCTGCTTCTGTTTCTGTTTATCGTGACCTCAGATGATGAAGAAAGTGGTTCTTCCAGTCTTGATTTTTCTGGACTGAACCTATCAGCGGAAGTATTGAAACATCAGTCTACGGTAGAAAAGTATGCAAAGGAATACAGAATCTCTGACTATGTGAACTATCTGCTTGCGATTATGCAGGTGGAATCCGGCGGCACTGGCACGACAGACGTTATGCAAGCCAGTGAATCTTTAGGATTACCGCTTAACTCCCTATCCGTGGAGGATTCCATCAAACAGGGGTGTAAATACTTCTCGGAGCTTTTGAAATCCGCAGAAGCAAAAGACTGTGACATCAACACAGTGGTACAGTCCTATAACTATGGTGGCGGCTTCATTGATTATGTAGCAAAACACGGAAAGAAGTACACCTTTGAGCTGGCGGTCAGCTTCGCAAAGGGTAAATCCGGCGGTGTCAAAGTCACCTATAAGAATGACATTTCCATAAAAGAAAATGGCGGCTGGCGTTACAAGTACGGGAATATGTTCTATGTAAAATTAGTCAGCCAGTATTTGGCTGTGCCTAGTTTCAGTGACGCTACCGCACAGGCAATCTTCAATGAAGCGTTGAAGTATCAAGGCTGGAAGTATGTGTATGGCGGCAGCAATCCCAACACTTCTTTTGACTGTTCGGGATTGGTTCAGTGGTGCTACGGAAAGGCTGGTATCAGCTTACCCCGTACCGCACAGGCACAGTATGACGCTACGCAGCACATACCGCTGTTACAGGCAAAAGCTGGTGATTTGGTATTCTTCCACTCAACCTATAACGCTGGAACATACGTCACTCATGTAGGAATCTATGCTGGAAACAACAGAATGTATCATGCTGGCGACCCTATCGGATATGCAGATTTAACAAGCTCGTACTGGCAGCAACACTTGATTGGTGCCGGACGGGTGAAAACCAATTAGAAAGGAATGGTGCTATGCTATTTAAGAAAAAGGATAAGGAATCGAAACCAAAGAAAGAGAAAAAAGTGCCTGTGATGAAAGTCGGCACACACAAGAAAACCGTGATTGCCTTATGGCTGGTGCTGATTGCAAGCGTCAGCTTTGGGGTGTATAAGAATTTCACCGCCATTGATATGAACACGGTACATGAGAAAGAAGTCATTGAGCAACGTATCGTTGATACCAACAAGATAGAGAACTTTGTAAAAGCCTTTGCGAAGTCCTACTATTCTTGGAGCAATACGCAGGAATCCATTGAGAAACGAACCGCAGCCATCAACCAATATCTGACAAAGAGCTTGCAGGATTTGAATGTTGATACGGTACGACAGGATATACCCACAAGCTCTACGGTGACGGACGTTAAGATTTGGGAGGTTGAAGCGGCTGGAACGGACGACTTTACCGTTGTCTACTCGGTAGATCAGACGGTAACGGAGGGCGAAACTTCTATCGGTTACACTTCCGCTTATATGGTGGTGGTTCATGTAGATGGTGACGGAAACATGGTTATCACGCAGAATCCGACCATCAGCAGCATACCGACAAAATCCAGCTATGAACCAAAAGTCAAGGAATCAGACGGAACGGTGGACGCTGCCACTATGGAGGAAGTGACAGAGTTCTTGGAAACATTCTTTAAGCTCTATCCTACCGCAACAGAAAAAGAACTTGCCTACTATGTATCGGGGAATGTGCTGGAACCTGTAAACTGTGAGTATGTGTTCTCGGAGCTGGTAAATCCAATCTTCACACAGGACGGTGAACAAGTAAAAGTGTCTGTATCGGTAAAATATCTCGACCAAAGGACAAAGGCAACACAGATTTCACAGTTTGATTTGACGCTGGAAAAAGATAGTAACTGGAAGATTGTAAAATAGTATGATGAAAGACTTGCATTTCGTATATATGAATGAAGTGCAAGTCTTTTCATATAAATGAATGAATATTATTCATTGACTTTCGTTTCAATAGCTTGTATAATACAAAACTGAAAGGAGGCTTATATTTATGGACAATACAAAAGAAATGTCAAAAATAGCTTTTAACCAACAAGCACTTACTTATGATAAGGATATAAAAGGTCAACACGCCAGAACCCTTTATCCTTACATATTAAATATGCTAAAAGGTAGACATTTTTCTTCTATTTTAGATTTAGGGTGCGGTACAGGAGAACTTCTTTATCAAATACAACAAATATATCATTCAAAAGATTTAACAGGTATAGATATATCTGATAAAATGATTGATATGGCTAATAAAAAAAAGATTAACAATGCTCATTTTGTAATAGGTGATACAGAAGATTTACCCTTTAAGAATAATACATTTGATATTGTCATTTGTAATGATTCTTTTCATCATTATCCAGCACCAGAAAAAGTATTAGATGAAGCATACCGTGTTTTAAAAGACAGTGGCATAATTATTATTGGTGATTGCTGGCAACCATTATTTGCACGACAACTAATGAACATGTATATGAAGCACAGCAAGGAGGGTGATGTAAAGATATATTCAAAAAAAGAAATGATTCACCTTTTATTAAGGAAATTTCATAATGTTAATTGGGAGCGTATCGGAATTACTTCTTGTATGTCATTTGCGACTAAATAGATTGAGTGAATATCAGTCATTGACACTTTATTTTGTAAATGCTACTCTATAGAAAAGGAGGTTATTGTATGCGTATTTCCAAAGAACCAGAAGCAAGAAAGCAAGAAATATTAGAAACCGCTATGAAATTGTTTGCTGAAAAAGGATATGAAAAAACGTCCATATCTGATATTGCAAAAGAAATCGGAGTGGCACAAGGACTATGTTACCGCTATTTTCCATCAAAAGATATTCTTTTTCAAACAGCAGTCAATGAGTATGCAAATATATTAGTCGATAAATTAAAAACAAACATCAATATCGAACAGGATTCCATAAAGGATATTTTAAATCATATGGAAGTATTATCAGAAAGCACAAATGATACATATTATGATACATTCCATGATGAAAAAAATAAAACTTTTCACGACTTGCTCTCTTTAAGTATATGCAAAAAGTTAGTACCTGTCGTTGTAAAGCTGATAAAAAAAGCAAATGTAACAGGAGAACTTAATATTTCTGATGTAGAATCATATGCTAATTTTTGTGTATACGGTCAGCTTGGAATTTTGACAGATGATAATTTAACACCAGAAGAAAAAAACAGAAAGATAAAAGCAATTTTATTTGACTTATTCAAGCTATAATCTTTCCCCTGCTTTTACGGGCAGGGAAAATTTTTAAATAATAAATGAATGAAATTCATTCAGTAAGGAGAATTATATGAACACAAAACTAGATTTTATAAACGGAAATACAAAAAAATGTTTGCTGGCAATGACACTACCTATGATTGTAGCCATGTTTTTAAATATGGCTTATAACTTGGTTGACAGTCTTTGGATTGGAAATTTACTCGGAGAATTAGCGTATGCTGCATTAACTAATTCTACACCTATCGTACTACTTTTGACTTCTGTTGCGATGGGAGCAACAAATGGAATTTCTATTTTGCTCTCGCAGGCAATAGGAGCTAGAAACGAACAAAAGAAAAAGAAAGTGATTTCTACGTCCTTTTGTATTGCAGTAATTTTTTCTTTGTTCATTACTTTTATTTTGGAATTGTTTTTGCCTGTTATATTAGCAGCATTAAATACGCCAGCGGAAACAATGAACATGGCAAGAGATTATTTATCAATTTACATTTTAGGTTACATAGCTGTATATCTTTACTTATATTTTACAGCGGTTCTTCGTAGTTTTGGAAATACAATATTTCAAGTGATTGCTATGCTTATATCGACAATTTTAAATATCGTTTTAGACCCTATTTTCATTCTTAAAATAGGATTTCATGGAGCTGCGATTGCGACATTACTCTCACAATCAATGTGTTTAATTTTTATGATTATTTATATTAAGAAACGAAATGTTTTTAAAATTTCATTTGCGGATTTTGATAAAAAAGAAATTATCCCACTAATAAAAAGTGCTGTACCATCTGTAATTCAGCAAAGTATTCCGGCAATTAGTACCACTTTTTTAACTTCGCTTGTCAGCACTTATAGTATTTCTGCCATTGCAGCATATGGCATTACAGGAAAATTAGAAACAATATTATTTTATCCTGCAATGGCATTTAATATGGTTTTGACTTCCATTGTTGGACAATGTATTGGTGCAAAAAGAGTTGACAGAGCAAAAGACTATTTAAAATTATCCTTGAAATATGGGATTACGGTTTTATTTATACTTTCAATTCTGATTATTATTTTTTCAAAACAATTAGCAGGCTTATTTGTTTCAAGCGACCCTGTAGCACAGATTGTAGAAGAATATTTCATTATTATTAGTATTGGATATGTATTAAATACCGTAACAAATTGTTATTTAGGCTGCTTGAATGGAATGGGAAAACCTACAAAGAGTATGATTTTGATGATTTTCTATTATTTAGTTGTTCGCATACCTTTAGCTTATGTTTTTTCATATATCGGACTTGGTTTAAATGGTATATGGATTGCAGTTTTGATTAGCCATATAATCGCTTGTATTACAGCTATTTTAACTGGTACACACTCATTTAAGAAGAATATAAAAATGGAGGGTTAATTTCCCTCCACTTCCTTAGACTTGATGATTCCGTCAGCAACACTTTCCATGATAACTAAATCCTTATCGGAAAGGTTGTCAAGTTGCTTTTCCAACTGTCGTCTTCTGGTACTTTTATCCAGATCAGACACAGGCAGGAAAAATTCATCAACGGAAATATTGAGTAATGATACAAGGTCATAGAATACCTGTAAACTTGGGTGCTGCCCTTTATTTTCAATATTTGTTAGATAACGTGGGTCAATCTCAATCATTGTTCCCACTTGTTCACGGGTTAAACCCTGTTTCATACGAGCTTCTTTGATGGCAAGACCAAAGGCTCTAAAATCGTACTTATCTTCCTTTTTACGCATATGTAATCACCTCACTATATTCTACAGTTCCTGTTGATTTTCTAACAGGTACAGAAAAACGTATAGCATGGTTTGATAGTTCCTATTATGCGTATAAAAGCAAAAAGGTACTGCCCTGCGGTAAATAAAAAAAACCGTTATTAACAGTACCATTTTTGCGTGTCAAAAAATATCTTTACTTAAATGGCGGTTTGGAAAGCCGCCTTTTTCTTTTTCCAACAATGAAAAATAGCATATTGGTTTTGTTTGGCGGCTCTGGGAGGTAGCCGCATTGAAAGACCTGTATAATCGACAATCTTCAACATATCTGTTATTGTCAAAAAAATCTTAGCTTTCAAAGCGGCACAATATACTCTTGAATGTGGTTTTTTACATTACATAGCAGGAACAATTTTAAAAGCACAAGAACAGCATTTCTTTTATGTCCTTGTGCTTTTTTGCTGCTTAAAAATTTTTTTCAAAATCTTTTCTGAAAACGCAACAAATAGTTGCTGCGTGGGTAGCTACTGTGCGGAAAGGGGGATAGAGGGAAAACAACCTCATCTACTCTCACGCAGAAAGGAGGTGAATCGGCATGAAGTCATCTTCTTTCCAGCAGGCTATTCAAGCACAGTTTGATTGCCTTACAAAGAAAGTCATTAAAAGAGCAGCAATGAAGTATAACCGTGATATTTCAAGACGCTTGAAACATGAAGTTCCGTTTTCTGAAATTTCAGATTTGGAATTGAACAAAGCAGGCGTTTATGACAAGTATTCCAGCGATTATACAGCGTTCAATGTTCTTGGCATGGAAGTACAAGTATCTGACGACCAGTTAAGCAAAGCACTCAAATGTTTGCCAGAGAGAAAACGCAATATCATTTTGTTGTCATACTTTATGGATATGTCTGACGCAGAAATCGGAGAGCTTATGAACGTGGTACGCACTACTGTTTACCGTCACAGGACAAGCACTCTGGAAGAATTACGAAAAATGATGGAGGAGGAATAAGCATGGACAAAGACCAAAAACATATACCGTTTGCTGTGATTGTGGCGGCTACGAATGGTGATGAAACTGCAATACAGGAAATCTTGGATTTCTATGACGGGTACATATCAAAGTTGAGCTTACGCAAATTGTATGACGAATACGGTAACGTCTACATGGTAGTGGATTCTGAATTAAAAGGCAGAATACAGGCAGCAGTCATGGATATGATTGCAAACTTTGAGATAGTCGTAATCTAATCATTCAGACGGGCGGAGCATTTTCCCCTTTCCTCTGCTCCGCTTGTCAATCTATGAAAGTCCATTATCTAGGTAGTGGATTTTCATAGACTGGCAAATACAGTCGGTAGTTCTTTGACAACTGAATAAAGCAGTCAGATACGTTTGATATGCAGCGAGCCAGCGGAAATTGTACGCCATGACCTAAAAAAGCGAGCGATTCATGCAATGATCCGAGAGCGACTTGTGGAATGGTCGTTCTGCCATGACCTGTATATCTGAATAATGATACACTCGCATGGTGCGGTTCTGCTCATAGGAATGAGAATGGTGAAAGTCCAGTGGAGCTTCCAAAGCCATCTGACTGCTTCGGAAACACACAGTAAAGGAGGTGCATAAGGCAAAAATTTTGCAGTCTGTATGTCAGATATAAGCTGCTGATAATCTATCTCTGATATGGTATACTTTTAACTATGATTAGGAAGAAATGTTGTATTAAAAGGGGTAGAAAGTGATATGAAGATATTGTATGTTACAGATTTACACGGAGATAAAAAGAAGTACAGAAAGATTCTGGACGTAGCCATTGAAAAGGAAATCAAAGTCATTGTAAATGGCGGGGATATGTTACCAAAACAATGTGACCGCCACAGTGAGCAATCGTTTTTTATCAATGGATTCCTTGATGAATATTTTGAGGAACTGAAAAAGCAGGACATCACATACCTTGCCATGCTTGGAAATGATGATTTACTGGCAACAGATGAAATGTTTGACAATCTTTGCGACAGATTTGAAAATGTCTGCAATATAGCTGGTAGGAAATTTTCTGTCAATGGATATGAATTTATCGGCATGAACTATATTTTAGACCATCCGTTCGGTTGTAAAGACAGGGTTGTTACAGAAACACATTATATTCCGCAGCGTCAGTTAAGTCCTGTAGCCGGAATCTCTAATGCTGTTGATTATGACAGGATTTACAACTGGCTGGAATATTCCAGAACAGAATTACCGCATATGTGTGATGTGCTGAAGAAACTTCCATTGCCGGACGATAGACAAAAAGCGGTTTACGTTATGCACATGCCGCCTGCGGGATTGAGATTAGGACAGTTGCGCTATCAAGATTTGGATATAGGCTCTGTTGATATTTACGAATTTCTGAAAGAAAAACATCCACTTCTTTCTCTGCACGGACATATACATGAAAGTCCTGACACAGAGAAAGGAAAGTGGATAAACCAGATTCATCAGACAACCTGTATTCAGACTGGACAGACGGAACTTAATGACAAATACATGGTTTATGCGGAGATTGATTTGCAGGAAAAGAAGTATGAACGCAAAGTAATCAGTGTAGATTAGCAGAAAGACACCAGAAATGGTGTTTTTTTGTTGGAAGAAATGAGGTGGGATTATAGGAAAAACAGTACAGTCCAATACAATAAAAATAGGAAATACGACCTTTTATGTAACGTCAGTGTTCTCCGGTACAGTGGATTTGCAGCATTTGATTAAAAGGCTGATTCAAAAGGAAATCGAGCAGGAAAACAATGGATATTAAATTGAGAACAGTGTAATAAGCGGCTGAAAATAATTAAGTAGCGTGGTATAATATTAACAGGATATAAGTTGTTTGTTTGCTGTTGGAAAGGAGTAAAAATGACGAAACAGCAAGCAAGATTAAGAGTTAGATTATATGCACGTTTATCCAAAGATGATGGTGACGCTGATAAAGAAAGCAACAGTATCACAAACCAGTTGCAAATGCTCCGATATTATTCAAAGGAAAAAGGATTTGAAATCATTGACGAGTATGTAGATGATGGCTATTCCGGCACAACATTCAACAGACCGGATTTAAACCGCATGATTGAGGACGCTATGGAAGATACACAGCCTAGTGGAATCATGGTAAAGGATATGTCAAGGTTCGGTCGCAACAATGCCATGTTCATGTATTACGTGGAAGAAATCTTCCCGAACAATGACATTCTCTTTATCGCACTGAATGATGATGTTGACACAAGATATGAGGATAACGAGATGATGCCATTCAAATCTATTATGAATGAGTATTATGCACGTGATACCTCAAAGAAAATCCGAAGCGTCAAGAAAACAACTGCTTTAAGTGGCGGGTTCTGCGGTTCATTCGCTCCGTATGGTTATAGGGTTGACCCGAACAATAAGCGTAAACTACTGATAGACCCGGAAACAGCGCCTATCGTCAAGCGTATTTTTGAAATGTCGAAACAGGGAAACAGTGTTCATCAGATAGCAAGAACATTGTGTGAAGAAAAGATTTTGATTCCGAGAGCCTACAGAGCAATGAAGAATGGCACGCTGGAAACAAGCACAGGGTTCCGATTCCCTACCGACTGGGTTGGAAAAAATGTTAAGATGATTTTGGAAAATCAAGTGTATCTCGGTCATATGGTATCGCACAAGACACAGACAAAATCATTCAAGAACAGAAAACTGGTAGCGGTTCCTAAGGAAGATTGGATTGTTGTAAAAAACACCCATGAAACTATCATTGATGAAGAAACCTTTGAACTGGTACAGAAATTCATCAGTGTAAAGAAAAGACCAAATAAGACTGGACGACCAAATATGTTTGTGGGGCTTGTAAAATGCCCGGACTGTGGACGCAATATGGCGTTCTCCAATCCAAACGGGAGAGAGCCGAGATTTCGTTGCAGGACATATGCCAGAAACAGCAACCTCTGCACAACTCATGCAATTTCCTATGACGCATTAGTGAAGATTGTCATGGACGACATTCAAAAGCATATCAAGAATATGGAAACATTAGGCGACCAGTTCATTGAAGAAATGAGGGTGTTGAGTGAATCCGGCGGCGGTAAGAAAATCAAGCAGTTTAAACAGGAATTGGAACTGGCAGAAAAGCGTATTGCTGAAATTGACAGTATCATAATGAAGCTGTTTGAGCAGAATGTAGCAGGAAAGATTTCTGATGGACGTTTTGAAAAAATGTCTGTAACTTATGAAAATGAGCAGAGAGAACTTGAAGAAAGGCGTAAGGCATTAAAAGAGAAAATCGAAGCCGAGGACTACAAGACGAAAAATACAAACCAATTTTTAGAAACCATACGCAAGTATGAAAACGTAACAGAGTTAAACCGTTCTATGCTGGTTGAACTGATTGACAGTATATATGTGTATCAAGCAGAGGGAACCGGCAAAGAACGTACTCAAAAAGTGGAAATCAATTATAGATTTCTTTGTGAGTCCCAATGTGGTATTGCATGACGGAAATGGAAGAATGAGCCGTCTGCTTACTTTACTTTTATACTATCGGGCAGGCTATATTGTAGGAAAATATATCAGTATCGAGAAATTAATCGAAACGACAAAAGAAGAATATTATGAGTGCCTGCGGCAGAGCTCCGAACAATGGCATGAAAACGAAAATGATTATGAGCCATTTGTGAAATACATGCTCAGCATTATGATTGCGGCATACCGAGATTTTTCTTCCAGAGTGAATCTGCTGACAACATCTGGAATGTCAAAGCCGGATCGTGTAAAAGAAATCATTCGTACAACACCGGGGCAGATTACCAAAATGGAAATATTAAAAATGTGTCCGGACATCAGCCAGGTAACGGTTCAGAGGGCACTTGCTGATTTGCTATCGTCTGGTGAAATCCTGAAAATCGGCGGCGGGCGATATACGAAATATACATGGAATAATAATTAACAAAAGGGAGAAGTTGAAGAGATGATTACTGGTGAATTAAAAAATAAAATTGATGCATTGTGGGATATTTTTGCGGCGGGAGGCCTTGTAAATCCGCTGGAAGTCATTGAACAGATCACCTATCTGATGTTTATCCATGATCTGGACGACTCAGATAATATTCGTGCCAAAGAGAGTGCCATGCTTGGCCTGCCGTATCAGAGTATTTTCGTGGAAGAAGTAAAAATAGGAGAAAGAACGATTGACGGATCGCAGCTGAAATGGTCGGTATTTCACGACTTTCCTGCTGATCGGATGTATTCTGTGATGCAGGAATGGGTATTTCCATTCATTAAGACATTGCATAGTGACAAAAACAGTGCGTATTCCAAATATATGGATGACGCAATCTTTAAACTGCCGACACCGCTGGTACTGTCGAAGGTGGTAGACTCGTTGGACGAAATTTATAAAATGATGAGCGAAATTCAGGCAACCGATGTACGGGGAGATGTGTATGAATATCTTCTTTCGAAAATTGCTCAGTCCGGCCGTAACGGTCAGTTTAGAACACCTCGCCACATTATTCGTATGATGGTGGAAATGATGGATCCATCCAGCAGTGAAATGATCTGCGATCCGGCCTGCGGAACTTCTGGTTTTCTGGTTGCAGCAGGAGAGTATTTAAAAGAAACAAAAAAAGAAGAAATCTTTTTTGATAAACAGAAAAAAGATCACTACATGAATCATATGTTCCATGGATACGATATGGATCGAACGATGCTTCGTATCGGCGCGATGAATATGATGACACATGGAATTGACAATCCATTCATTGAGTATAGAGACAGTTTATCTGATCAGAATGGCGACAAAGATAAATATACGCTTATTCTGGCAAACCCTCCATTTAAAGGAAGCCTTGACGCAGAGTCCGTATCCGGTGATTTGCTGAAAGTGTGCAAGACGAAAAAAACAGAACTGTTATTCCTGGCATTATTTCTGCGGATGCTGAAAATCGGCGGTCGCTGTGCCTGCATTGTACCAGATGGAGTTTTATTTGGGTCGTCTACGGCGCACAAGGCAATTCGAAAAGAAATCGTAGAAAACCAGAGACTGGAAGCAGTTGTTTCCATGCCGTCCGGTGTATTTAAGCCTTACGCGGGAGTATCAACGGCGATCCTGATCTTCACCAAAACCGAACATGGCGGAACCGATCAGGTCTGGTTCTACGACATGACCGCCGATGGCCTCAGCCTGGATGACAAACGGTCACCAATTGCGGAAAATGATATTCCGGATATCATAGAGCGATTTAAACATCTCGATCAGGAAGTGGACAGAAAACGCACGGACAAATCTTTCCTGGTTCCGAAAAAAGAGATTGTGGAGAACGGGTATGATCTCAGCATTAACAAATACAAAGAAGTAGAATACATCCCGGTGGAGTATCCGCCGACATCGGAAATCATGGCAAATATCCGCCAGCTGGAATGGGAGATTGGGAAAGAGATGGATGAGTTGGAGAGGTTATTGAATTTATAAAGGGAAAGAAGGACGCTGATGACGAGAAACGTAAAACATTTTTTAGAAATAAAAAAAGAAACGAGCAGCCCGCTTGAGTCATAAGACTGTACGGTGAAAACCCATTTCTTAATATTTATACTACGTAAAAATACATTTGTTGTCAAGTGATGAAAAGAAATTAAAATCTGTTTTGAAATCAGGAGTATCTACGGCGATCCTGATCTTTACCAAGACCGAACACAGCTGAGCCGATCAGGGCAGACATCCGTCAATTGGAGCAGGAGATCGGGAAAGAGATGGATGAGCTGGAGAAATTATTGAAATAGGAGGGGACCAAATTGCCTAGAGTGAGTAAACGTGGGGGATTTTCTGATAGAAATGGAATTAAACCAGAAAGCGTAGAGATTCAATTAAAAAAATTTGATCAAAGGACAAGAATACAATTGCAAAACTTGATCAGTGAATTATATGGGGACATATATAGCGGGGAGTTAAAGTACGGTTATAGCGGAAGAAATACACAAAATTTTTTCAAATTTGTTCTTGGTGAAATATACGCAGAACCGGTTAATTCACAGAAAATATATAAGGATACTGAAATTTTTAAATTGATTAACAATACGATGTTAAATGATGAATATGATGATGTGCTAACATTAACAGAAGCTATTGTTCAATATTGGGATGATTATTTGAAAGGCAGCAATCCTAGTTATTATAATGAGTATGTTGGATATACAGATAACTCTTTATTTGATTATGTAAATTCGATTTTTGAAAGAGAATACATAGGTTATAGATTTATAGACGAAAAAATAGTGCCTATTAGTGATAAACATGAGGTATCAGCGATACGAGAAGCGCTAGAAAATAAGTATCAGCCAGTGCGAGAACATATTGTTAAGGCAAATACTTTGTTAGCAGATAGAGAAAATCCGGATTATGAAAATTCAATAAAAGAAAGTATAAGCGCAGTCGAGGCTATTTGTGAAATATTAACTTCAACGGGAGGAAAAGAGGCCACGCTTGGAAGCATGTTGAAAAAATTAGAAGATAAAGGAATTAAAATACATCCGGCATTAAAAGCGGCATACAGCTCATTATATGGATATACCAGTGATGCAAGTGGAATTCGACATGCAAAAAATGTAGGAGGAAAGAATTCTACGTTCGAAGAAGCGAAGTATATGCTGGTGGTTTGTTCTGCTTTTGTCAATTATTTAATAGCACTAGAGGCGAAATGAGTAAAGAAAGGACTATTCGAATTATCAAATTCGGATTTGTGGGATAAATGTATGTATGTTAGGCTAGGAGAAATATGTG
>NZ_QUGU01000017.1:0-91344 GCF_003479185.1 Blautia sp. AF17-9LB | reverse complement strand
AAGTATTACCCTCATAGCGTGATGTTTGTGCGTCAACGTGTCGCACCAAAGATATTTTCCACCTCGCGGGAAGCAAGCAAGTCCTTAATGTTCTGCGTGATAGCTGTGGGTATGCCTCCCCATTTTCTAAAACGCTTCCAAATCTCCACACTGTAAGCGGCGGTCTGTTCCTCTTTTAAGAGCAAGTGAAATTCGTCCATATAGTAGCGGGTAGATTTCTTTTCTGCCCGGTTAATGGTAACGCGGTTCCATATCTGGTCTTGCACAATGAGCATACCTAACTTTTTGAGCTGCTTCCCAAGCTGCTTAATGTCAAAGCAGACAAGGCGGTTAGAAAGCTCCACATTCGTTCTGTGGTTGAATACGTTAAGACTGCCGGAAACATACAGCTCCAATGCCGCTGCAATGCGGGCAGCTTCCGGCTCCGGCTGTTTTAACAGCTCGTCGTAAAGGTCGCCCAAGATAGGCATTTTTGCCGGGTCGGGGTCAGCAAGGTAGTCCCGGTACACATTCCTTACGGCGCGGTCAATGACGGTCTTATCAACGGGCTGCAAGCCCTCCTTGCCGCCAATGACAAGCTCGCAGAGGGACAGGATAAAATCACTTTTCAGTGCAAGGGGGCTGTCGTCCTCGCTGTAATTAAGGTTCATATCCATAGGGTTCACATACTGGGGCTTGCCGTCCATGCCTTTCCCGGTCGGGGATAAGCGTATCACTTGCCCGCCAAGCCGCTTGACAAGGGCAAAATACTCGGCTTCCGGGTCGCAGATAAAAATATCATCGTCAGTAATGAGAAAGGCGTTTGTGATTTCCCGCTTTGCCGCAAAGGATTTTCCGCTGCCCGGTGTTCCCAAGATAAGCCCATTCGGGTTTTTAAGCTGCTTGCGGTCGCAGAGTATCATGTTGTTGCTTAAAGCGTTCAGCCCATAATACAGGGCAGACCCGGTCTGAAATAGCTCCTGCGTGATGAACGGGATAAAAATAGCGGTGCTTGATGTGGTAAGTCCCCGTTGTATCGGGATAAGGTTCTCCCCCAAAGGGATAGAGGACATCAGCCCCGCTTCCTGCTGATAGTCAAGACGGGTCAGGGCGCAGTTGTATTTCTGTGCAATGCCCGCCGCCGCGAAAATGTCATTTTCCAGTTTCCGCTTCGTGTCTGTCATGTTTACCACAAGGAACGTGAGAAGAAACATTCGCTCGTTGCGGCTCTGTAAATCCTGCAACAGGTTCTTTGCTTCATTTCCAAAGGTGGCAAGGTCGGACGGGATTATATCCATATCGTAACCGCTTCTAACCGCTTTTTTCTGTTCCTCAATCTTCATCTTGTCAAGGTCAGTGATTTTGCGCTTAATGGTCTTGATTGCTTCCGACTGGTCGATACTTTTAATGTGGAGATTGACAATAACGCCTGTTTCCAAGTCCAACATATCCGCTAAGATACGGTCGTTTAACTCCGGGGCAAGGATTTCAAGGAACGATACCGCCCCCGTCTTTTTCCCCATAGCAAAGTAGCGTCCCTCCCCGAACTTGAAAGAGGACGGGGCGATAAAGTCCTTTGTGGTAAGCCCCGTCGGGGTCAGCCAGTCATAAGAGAATGAGAACGGCTCGCCTGCCGGGTGGAATACCCCATGCAGCACCTTTAGGCGTTCATAGCCGGATAAGGGGTGCGCCGATACCCCAAGCACCTTAAAATTATTGAGTACGTCTGTTTCAATACGGGAAAGCCGCGCCCTTGCTGCCGCCGGATTGTCCGCTTCAATGGAAAATGTGATGTACTTATGCTTGACAAGCCCGTTGTTCCCTTTGGCAAGCTGCGATTTCAGCATATCGGAATACTCAGTGCGGATAGAGTTAAAATCGTCATTTTGCAGCGGGATATGGATTGCCAGCGCTGCCTGTTCCTGCTGTGAGCCTTGATTGATGAAAGAAAGCTGCACGTTCACGCTTGCGTCAAAGTAGTTGAGAAAATCGCACCAGTTTTCAAAAATGGCGGTCTTATCGTCTGCCTGTGCAAGCTGATAGTTGATGTCCTCAAAGGCAATGCTCTTTGAATATTTCCGCTGTGCCACTTTGCAGATACCGTCCGGGTACATGGCAAGGTAGGGAATGGTCTGCTGTGCGGTGTGGGCTTTGCCGTCCCCCTTTGCCTGCCGGATAACCGCCGCTATCTGTTTCTTTTCCGCGCGGGTCAGCTTACGCCTGTTTCCTGCGGCTTCCCGCGTCTTTTTTGTCTGTCCTTTTGACAATCGCTGATACCTCCTTTTCTAATGCCCGCTGTTTCTCCAAGAGTGCATACAGGTTTTCCGTCTGATACGGTCGCACTTTGGGGCGGGTCAATTTTGTCTGAATGATGTTCTTTACAACCACTTCAAGGGGCTGCCCATGCTTTTCATACATGGCAACCAAAAAGCAGGGAAGCATGACGACAATCATTGCCATTGCCGCAAGGCTCGTCCCTGCGCTGTCTTTGAACAAAAAGAAAAGTGGCAGTCCCATAAGAAGTGCCACTGAAAAACAAAGGATTTGCCGCTTTGTCAGATTGAAAGCGACTTTTGTTTTGACTTTGGATAAGTCTTTGGGTACAGGTACATACGCCAAGAAAAAACCTCCTTTCTGCCCTTAGTGGGCGTTGAATATAGATTTTGCCAGTGCGCCGGATTTGAACAGGGAGAAACAGAGGATAACGGTATAGGCTGCAAGGGAAAAAATCGCGCTGTGCAGGTTGTCCGCTAAGACCATTTCGCCTACCAAAACCGCATAAATGCCGACGCATATCATAATGAGGAAGCCTTGAAAACCAAGTGCAAACAGCCCCTTTAGGTAGTTGTTCCCAATCTGTCCCCATTCCCGGTTTGTCATGGTGGCAAAAGGGATAGGGGAAACGGAACAGTAGGCGTATATCTCAATCATTCTGCCGTAGAGGATAACGGTTATCAGTACGGACATGATTTTCATACAAAGGCTTACAAGGCTCGTTTCCATGACAAGTAACAGTAGTTCGGGGATTTCCATATCTTTTAGTCCCTCCTGCATGGCGGCAAGGGCTTCGGTTACGTCGATATTCGTATCGCCGCCGATTACCCCCGCCGCGCCGGACACAATATGCTGCGCCATATCAAACACCGCCATAGTAATATCAAAGGTGTGCGTTACCAAGAAAACGGCAACAAAGGCTTTGAAAAACCACTTAAAGAACATGAACGTGTCAACGTCGTGCATATTGTTTTTTTCCGTTACCATGCTGATAAGCTCATAACAGAGGACATAGGTAATGACAAGCCCCGCAATGGGTACAATCACATTTTCCGACAGATTTTGTATCATGTTGAAAATGTTCGCGTTCCACCCCTGTGGGGTCTTGCCTACCTCCGCTGCAATGGTGCCTACTTTTTCGTTTACGTCCCCGAACATCGTTGACAGATTACCGTTTATCGCGCCGATAAGGATTTCTTTTATCCATTCGTTAATCGCGTCAAGTATGCTCTCCATAGGCTACCCTCCGTAAACTTATCCGAACAGACCGGAAAGAAGCGGTACAAGGATAGTGCCGATAAGGGCAACACCGCCGCCCGCCATAAGCTGCTTAATGCCCTGTGATTTTGCACCCGGATTGTCGTTTCCATATCCCTCTAAGAGGTTGATAACGCCCCAAATGCCTAAGCCTGCGCCCAGTGCGATAACAAGGGTCTGTAATACGTCGATAGCAGAGTTAAAAAATTCCATAAAGCTCCTTTCTGCCGCAAATGCGGCTTGCCCCATAAAAGGGCATAAAAAACGGCGGTCAGTTTTGTAACTGCCGCGGTCATAAGTCCCCGCGCTGCCTATGTGTCTGCCGCGCGGCGGTATTCAGTTTTTAAGTATGGGCGTTATGGATTTTCCAGTAGGGGCGCGTATTCTGTAAGTTGTCTGTTTCTTTGTTACTGCGTCAATTCCTCCTTTCGCTGCTGCTCATACAGGGCTTCACACCGTTTTACAAACTGCCGGATAGCTGTCTGTCGCTGTTGCTCCCGTCGCTCGGCAATGAAAATAAGCCCGTTTATGGCTTCTGTGATTTTCTTATCCTTTTTCTTTCGGATACGTCTATTCATGGTCGGTGTCCTCCTGCAAATCTGCTTCACTGATTTCGTAATAGTCAAAGGGTTCGTCCGGCTTCACAAGGGCGGGTCTGCGCCTTAAATGCTTTTCCATATCAAAGGTATTTTTCTTGTCATAGTCGGACAGGTATTTATAGTTGGGATGCTTTGTAATATCATACTTATCAGAGAAGAACGGGCGCACCCCTCGTAGCTGCAAGATACATTTCCCGCCGTCCATGACTGCAATTTCATCTTCCGTCATAAGCTGCTTGCCTAACTTCTGATAGTTCAGCCCATGCGATACCTCGCGCCCCCGGTTCTCGGAAGTGTTGAAGCTGTCAATGGTTTCTTTCCCCAAGATTTCCGACATTTCTTTGAGGGTGGTTTTCTCCTTGCCGCCCAAGAAAAGGGTGGTGTCGCAGTTGCCGGCTATGGTATCGGCGTTGTCCTTATAGATTGCCTTTAACTGGCTTTGCGACTGTAAGATAATCGACGCGGAGATTTCCCGGCTTCGTATGGTGGCTATGAGCTTTTCAAACTTCGGTATCTGCCCGATATTTGCAAATTCGTCTAACAGACAGCGCACATGGACGGGCAGCCTGCCGCCGTATTCATTATCTGCCTTGTCGCAAAGGAGATTGAAAAGCTGTGTGTAAAGGATTGATACCACAAAGTTAAAAGTATCGTCGGTGTCGCTGATAATGACAAACAGAGCGGTCTTACGGTCGCCTATGGTGTCAAGCTCCATTTCATCAGTTTCCATAAGGTCGCGCAGTTCCTTAATGTCAAAAGGGGAAAGCCGCGCACCGCAGGAAATGAGGATAGAGCTTCGTGTCTTTCCCGCAGATAACAGGAATTTCTTATACTGCCGGACGGCAAAGTGTTCCGGGTCTTTTTCCTCCAACCGTTCAAACATAAGGTCAACGGGGGACTGAAATTCCGGGTCGTCCTCGCGGGCTTCCGACGCATTTATCATTTCAAGCAGCGTCGTGAAGTTCTTTTCTTCCTCCGGGGCTTCGTACCAAATGTAGCCGATAAGGGCGCAGTAAAAGAGCCGTTCCGATTTTACCCAAAAATCCTCCCCGGCTTTTTCCCCGTCCCCTTTGGTGTTGGCAATCAAGGTATTTACCAGTTTCAAAATGTCTTTTTCGCTGCGGAGATAGGCAAAGGGATTGTATTTCATGCTTTTTTTGAAGTTAATCGTGTTCAGCACTTTTATCCGGTAGCCGCCCCGCTGTAAGAGCTTCCCGCACTCGACTAAAACCGTTCCTTTCGGGTCGGTTACAACGTAGCTGCTGTGCATTTGCATTAAGTTGGGCTTCACGAAAAATCTCGTCTTTCCGCTGCCGCTTCCCCCGATAACAAGGATATTTTTATTCCTTGCATACTTCGGCTGCTTCGGGCGGCTGTTCATGGTAAGCCGTTCCGTCTGCGTCAGCAGCACGTTATTCTGAAATACCGGGTCGGTGTAGGGCTTAATATCTTCGGCAGTCCCCCAACGGGCAGAGCCGTATTCGATACCTTTCCGGTATTTCTTCGCGTTCTTGCCTTTGAAGTACACCATAAGCCGGATAAGGACAGCCCCCGCAATACCGATAAGCAAATCCATAGGGGCAAAACTCGGAAGCGGGTTTGCAAAAGCCATAGAAAATCCCTCCCCAAGCGACAACACCTTGCCGGACAGGTCAGCCCCCGGCGAAAGGCGTACCGCCTGCCCGACTTTATCAAAAAGATACACAAAGAACAGATAGGGAATGTTGGGAAGCAGCAGTTTTTTCCAGTTGATAGCGTTCATCTTGCAATCCCCCTGTCTTTGTTTTTTACTTTGTCCCGCTGTGTGTTCAGAGCCGCCGCCTTTTCTTTGAGGGAAACAATCAGCTTTCGGATAGGGGGCTTTTGTTCCTGCGTCAGTTTCTTTGCGGAAAACTCCTTGAAAGCTGCGGTCAGTGCGTCCGCGTCCCGTCCCTTGAAAAACACAAGATAGCGGGGCGGGGTTTCGGTGCTGTCTTTCTTTAGGGCAAAGTCAATCCCGTATTTTTTCGCCGTACTCTCAAAGGCTTTGATATTGTCCTTTGTGATTTCAATGTTGGAAACGCCCGCGTTCTGCTTCATAAGCTGCTTTAGGGTCTGCTTTCCATGCGGGATTTTCTGTCTGTCATGCTGCTTTTTCATCTGTGCAAGCAGGGCTTTCATAGCCTTTTGGAGCTGCTGCGCCGTCAGCTTCCCGGTCTTGATGTAAAGGGCTATGGTCTTTTCGTTGGTTTCCTCCTGCAATGGGTGTCCTCCTTTCGTGTTCTATGGTGGTATGCCCGCCGCCGGGAAGCGGGGCGGGCATGAAAAAAAGAGCGTCCGCTTTCACGCCGCCCTGTTAAATCCGTACCCGCAGCCCGGAAAGGTCTGCCGCCCGAATACCTACAAGATACCAGTTGTCCCCGTACTCCATACGGGTAGGCTTCCATTTGCCCCGCACAAAGACCTCCATGCAGTCGCCGCAATGCAAACCCCCGTAATAGTCGTTTACGTCAAAGCGAATGTCGTAGCGGTCAGCGGTTTCATCAAAAATCAAAGCTCCTGTTCTCTGTGTCATCATAAAATCCTCCTTTAGGTTGGTTTACAGGCTTTCGCCCTCGTTGCAGGTGTAATCGGGTATGCCCTTGCTTCTTGCCGACTGGATAGTGCGCCCGCCGTACATATCGTGAGATACAAGGGACGTGTAATAGCTGCCAATCGTAGACGGGGCATTGAAAAGGGCAGCTTTCATGTACTGCTTGATGTTGCGGATTTTGGTGGTGTTTTCCTGCATACAGTCCAGTACAAAGCGGATATGTTCGCTGTTCAGTTTCATAAATTTTGCTTTTACAAGCTCTGCCGGGTGGTCGTCCCCGGCGATACGGATTGTTCTTCGTTTGGTGCAGACGGTTTCAAGAATAAGGGCAAGGATTTCCTCTATCCTGTCCCGGTCAAGGTATCTGTCCTGTATCAGATAGTCGTACTCGATATTGTCCTTGATGATTTCCTCATACACGCGATATGCGTCTGTCGTTTCCTTTCGCTTCCGTTCCGGCGGCTGTGCCGCGTCCTCTAAGGGAAAGGGATTTAGGGAATGGAAAGGAATGGAATGGGTACTTAATATATCTGTATTTAATTTTTCTTTTGTTGGTAAGTTAGTCTTTAATAGTTCTTTATTTAATTGCGTTGGATTTTCCAACGTAGGTTTTTCCAACATAGGCTTTTCCAATGTTGGATTATCCAATGTTGGTTTTTCCAATGTAGGTAAATCCAACTTAGGCGGCTGCTCATAGATAACATACGTTGTACCGCGTAAGCATCCTTTCTCATCACGTTCCCTTGAACGCTGTATATATCCGGCATTTTCCAGTTCCCGTACTGCTTCCCGGATAGCGTCAATCTTTTCCCGGTTGATAAGGGACAGTCCTGCAAGGGTGTAGTCCCAATCTTCGGGAAGTGAGAGCATTTGCGACAACAAGCCCTTTGCCTTTAAGGAAAGCTCCTTGTTGCGTAAATGGTGGTTGCTCATAACGGTATAACCTTTGTTCTTTTCCACGCGGAAAACTGCCATAGCTTCGTCACTCCTTTTCGTTGGATTTGTTACGCAGTAGAAACGCGGTTTTGAGGGAAAAGGTATCAACCCTTGTCTTTCTCATTTCCACGCTCTAAGAGCCGCATAAATCAAGGCTTTGTTTGCCCTTACTGCGTAACACGAGGGCATAAAAAAAGCAGCGTTCCTGTTCTCCTGTGTAGGAGTGAGAAACGCCGCCTTATAGGTGGTGCTTATTTTATTTTTTCTTTTCGACGTGCCGCGTAAGGTGGTGCAGCGGTCTATCCGGCAGTCCGCAGGTGCTTTTTGCATATCAAGGCTCAATTCGTTAAAAGTAGTAAATGAGTAGTAAAATCAATCTGCAAACCTGCGAATATGCCTGCAAATCAAGCATTTTTCAAGACAATCAACTAATTTTTTTGAAATAAGAAAAATATTTCAAATAACAGACTGTAATAATTTTCAATTGCTTAGATATTTTTCAATTCTTATTGGTACGATCAGCTCTTCTATCGATGTGTGGCTCGATTCATTAGAACATAAAAGTCGTGTTGTTGGCAATATGACGATCGAATATCTGTCCGATTTATCTGGAATTTCCATAAGAAGTATAAAAGAATACAATCGCGTTTTGGAGAAAAACCAGTTGATCTATATTTTTCGTCAAGATGATTTTTTACTATCATCTGATGAAAAAAATATTTCTCGTATGACAAACGTGTATGGTCGGCCTGCAGATAAATTATACATTGATTCTTATGCTGGATCGCAGAAAAAAGAAAAGAAATCTTACAAATGGATTAATAGTGAAGTTGAAAATGCGAATCGTAAACGTAAGCTGGCCCAAATGTAT
Organism: Blautia sp. AF17-9LB; assembly: GCF_003479185.1. Classification (NCBI taxonomy): domain Bacteria; kingdom Bacillati; phylum Bacillota; class Clostridia; order Lachnospirales; family Lachnospiraceae; genus Blautia; species Blautia sp. AF17-9LB. The sequence goes on along the minus strand of NZ_QUGU01000017.1, from coordinate 82,856 downwards.
AACCAGATTGCAAAGGGTAAGGGTCAAAAATACTCTTTGGAAGAAATTCAGCAGATATATGATTATATCCATTCTGAAAATAGCAAATATAGAGCTATGTATAAAGAGAATAAATACGAGGAGTACTTAACGAAGCAAAGAGATGAAACTGTTTTTGAAAAATTTAATTTAAAGAAAGAAGGATAATATGACAGAAGATCAACATTATTTAAAATTACTACTCACGAATATTCATAAAAAATACTCACTAAAAGATACCATTGATAAAAACGAATATTCTTTTACTATGATGAAACTAGGTCAAAACAACATAACTCCACAAGAGGCTTTAATGTGTTATTTAGATCAAGAATCGTCAATTCTCGACCCATCGAATGAAGTGTTGGACGATACAATTTCTTTATTGAATTATCTTTTATCTTATATTACTGCAAATTTTAATATAAAAACCATTGCAGGTTGTTACAAAATTACAAATAGAGAAACTGGTGAAATATACATTGGAGAAACAGTCAATATGTTTGCAAGGTTCTCGCAACATATCAGTATGTTGTATAACGGCACACATCATTGCATAGCTCTTCAAGAATCATTTAATAAAAACAAAGACATTAACCGTTTTTCTTTTAAACCTATTTTCTTTTTTGAAACATCCTATTACAAAGGCAGAGCAGTAACAAAAACAAGAACACTATATTTAGAAGCTGCATATTATTTAACTTATCGTTATAAAAAATATGTTCTTTATAATACGAAAAATCCATTTTTAGAACTTAAAAATAATGAAAAGAAAACTTTTGATAATTACGAAGTTATCTATAAAGATGTTTTACAGATGATATATGACGATCCTGACAAAATTTTATCAGAAAATTTAAAAGAAAAAGTTAGAAAAAATTTGAATGAAAATGGAATTCATGAAACGCCTGAGACAAAACAAAAAAAGAAACATAGTCATTCAAAAAGCAGAGAATATATTGGTGTTGATACGGAAAATGGAACATATGAATATAACAATAAAACATATCCACTGTGTCCTGGTGAAAAATATAGTTTTACGAGTTTGACTGAATCACTTTGTGATAATGGAATTCTACTTTCAAGAGAAGAACATGATTATTTGTTATTCAAAAAGACATTGGTGTACGAAAATCTATTAAATGTGGATAACAGCAATAGATTTTTTGCCAGGGAATCTTCTTTAACTGACGGATATTTAGAATTAAAACATTTTAAAACATGCAATTCTGATTTATATAGATATCAAATAACAGAAAAAGGTAAAGATAGAATTTTAGAAATTATCAATCAGTATGGAAAAGATTACTTTAAAAGACAAGATTAGCAAAGGAGGTATAAAAATGGAATTTAATACAAACCAAAAAGAAGCTATTCACACCATAGACGGAAATATGGTTGTCATTGCTGCAGCTGGATCTGGAAAGACATCTGTACTTACATATAGAATTTTAAACATGGTCAAGAATCATGGAATTGATCCCACTACTATTTTGGCTGTCACGTTCAGTAAAAAGGCAAAAGAAAGCATTGAGCATAGATTAGGAAAACTTGGAGTAGTTAGTGTAAATGTAGAAACTTTTCACTCTCTCGCTCTTAAAATTATTACTTCTACATATGGATATGGAAAGTACAAAGTATGGACTGCATCTTGGGAAAAAGAAAAAGCACTGAAAGAAATTTGCTGTGATTTACTTGGATTATGCAGGAATAAAGATGATGTCCCTTATAATGGAATACTGAGATTTTTGGGAATTCAAAAGACAAATATGTTAAGGTCAACAGATGACTTGATTTATTCAGATGACGATCCGTATCCTGATGATCGGATGAAAAAGATTTATAAAATGTACGAAGATTATAAAAAGGATAAGTCCTATATTGAATTTGATGATTTCCTGAATATGGCAAATCAGTGTTTTGACAAATTCCCAGATATTTTAAAATTTTATCAGAATAAATATCTGTACGTATTATCAGATGAGTTTCAGGATGTGTCTATGGCACAGTCTCTTCTTCTTAAAAGAATTAATAATAAAAACACTATGATTGTAGGTGATCCTTTACAGGCAATCTATTCTTTTCGTGGTGGGCGAAGTGAATACATTATGCAGTTTGATCAGGATTATTCTGATGTGAAAATCGTCCATTTAAACACGAATTACAGATGTAGTACAGATATTGTACGCATGGCGAATATGTTAGCACAACATATTCCTGACAGTAAGGATAAGAATTATGTAGAAAGTATTGCTTCTAAAGGAACAAATCAGTTCCCTGAATACAGAAAATTTGTAAGTGAATATGATGAAGCCTCTTGGATTTGTAAAAAGATCACAGAGAAAAAAGAGAATAATGAGTATAGAGATATGGCTGTTCTAGCAAGGACAAATGCCCAGTTGACAATATTGCAAACTGTCATGTCTAAAAATATGATTCCATATGACGTTGTTAATGGGGTTATGTTTACGGAGCTACCAGAGATTAAGTTACTGATCTCTTATCTTAAATTGGCATTGCACGAAGGAGATAATTCAGCATTTTCGTATGTGTATAATAAACCAAATCGTTGGTTAGACCAGAAATTTTTCGCTGAAGTCAAGGAAAATGCTACGAGGAAAAACACTTCGTTGTACAATGCAATGTTTACGATTGATCGCAGAAATTGGCGTTTCAAAAATGGAATTGATCAATTATATGAAGTTATTAATACACTACAGAACAGAAAATTCGAGTCGGTTGGTAAGATGATTGAATATTTGAGATTCTATCTTAAAATCGATGATTTTGTTAGCAAGGGTAAACAGGCTGATGATGGTGGATTTTCGGAACAGATTGAAAATATGGATGCTTTTCAGAATATTGCAGAAAAGTATTTTGATTTAAACGAGTTTATGTTGTACTTAGATGACATCAATAGACAAGTTGCAATGGAGAATAATGATAAAGTACATCTCTCAACAATTCATAGAGCAAAAGGTTTGGAATATCCAATCGTGTTCATTGTTGGATTGAATGATGGACTGCTCCCACATGCAAAAAGTGACAATCTCGATGATGAACGCAGGTTATTATATGTCGGAATTACAAGAGCAGAGAATGAATTATATCTCTCTTCTACTGCATCATACAATGATAATCTTATGACTCCTAGTCCGTTCATTGATGAACTTGGAGATAGCGTTAAAAAGATGAAGTGTTAATGAATGTTTAGAGAATATAAAATTAGGAACTATTAATCATCCCTATAACTAAGGAGTGATAGAAATGTATTTAAAAATTATGAAAATCAAAGGAGATGCTAATTATGAAAGAGAACACAAGATTTTGCACCAGAAGTTTAAGAGATAATGCAAGATTTGGAGGAGTAATTCAGGTTACAGAACTTTCTCCATATCCGAATTCTACTACCCTATCACATGGATCGCACTTCGCAGAAAAGATTATTGCAGACAGAAAATTTGATGAACAGTGTCGAAGAAATATTATTCAAACACAAAAATTTAAAACTAATCAGTCCACAGTAAAGGAAGTGGATGAGTTTGTTTACTAAAACTGATCGTAGATATTTATCTAAAGCAAGACAGGCTGCAGATATTTCTGATTATAAAAACGTACATATTGGTTGTGTAGCAGTATATAAGGGAAATATTATTGGCATTGGTTGTAATACCAACAAAACACATCCAGTACAGAAATATTATAACAAATATAGAATTACTGACGTTGATCAGGAAACACTTCTTCCTAAAATACATGCAGAAATTAGCTGTATCAATTCAATCCGACATCTGGATATAGATTTTTCCAAAGTAAAATTATATATATATCGAAAACGAAATGATAAACCTTATGGTATGTCTAGGCCATGTCCGTCATGTATGGCTGCCATCAAGGATTTAGGCATAAAGCACATTTATTATACTACAAACGAAGGCTTTGCTTATGAATGTATAACACAGGAGGATTTAGTATGAATATTAATACAAATATTATAGATTTTGTATGGAATTTTAAAAATTTGAAACTTAAGGATTTTGGATTAGATCCTGAATATAACATGTTATGTGCGCCAGTATGTGAATGCGGATGTGGTGAGAAGATGAATGTTCTATTGGCAGATGATGATGACATCTATGATTTTTGTTATGAGCTTGTAGATACTCAAGATTGCAATTATTGTGTTGTTTTTGCAATCAATGAAAAGAATGAAATGCTTGGTGCAATTAAATATGATGGTGAAATTCATTGTATTAAATTGAAAAACATTTCTGAAGACTATCTTCAAGTTGGTGGTATGTTTAATGATTTAGAGCTACATCAGTATGGAATTATTGTCTGTGTTGGCGATGGAGAATATAAGATTTTGGAGGAATAAAAGATATATGGCAGGTATTAATGTACCTCAGTATGAGATTTTTAAAATTGGAACAGATAAATTAAAATATTCTAAATGGAATTTGAATATTGATAAAAAAGAAGCATTTAAATACCAAGAATCTGTTTCATTATTTGAGGGTCAGCAATTTCGAATTATGGCAAAGAAAATCATGAAGAAAGCAAAATGGAAATGTGATTTTTCGAAACTTTTTATGCAAGTCGTTATTGATCAAAAAACAGATTTTGCAAGAGCAACAAACAAAAAAGGTGTTACTGTAAATGGTATAAATTATAGACGTTTTGTTGGAACAACAGGTGGTTTGAAGAATAACACTCTTCTATTCTGTAATTCGGAATACATAGATAAACTAAATGAATTATGTGAATGTAGGCGAAACAAAGAAGTGCCATTAGTTCCAGCAAAATATGAAGCATACAAAGCGTTAACTTGCTCTGCATCGCAGCCAATTTGCGAACCACATGGAATTTTAGTTGTGAAAGATTGCATTACTCAATACGAAGATGATGTAATTTCTCTCGATAGTGGAGTTGGAGACGGTGAGCCAATTCGCGAAAAAAAACATAAAGTAATGGAAAATACAGTGTCTGATGGGTTTAATTTATGTACTATTGGATATATGCAAAGAGTTGCTGAATCTCTTGGATTAGATTATACTCCTGCAGGTGTATGTTTGCGAAATGCCTGGTTAAAAGGTATGCTCTACCCTTTCCCAATTATAGAGTTTATCGAAAAATATAATAATGGGAATTATTTTATCGAGGATATTTGGGGTAATGTGCAGGACATTCGAGAGTGTGAAATGATTCTCACGGAATCTTCATTGAAATTATGGTCGGCATATGAAAGTATTGACGAATATATTGCCGCATATAGAGAGTGTGGATATGAATTTGCAGTTACGAAAATTTCTCCTCATATCTTAGATGAAGAACGTGAATTAAATTATCAATATTTACAGTCTTATGAATTCACTGATGATGATATTAAAGAATTGTGCAATCCTACCATTCAGCATTTAAAAGATGCTATGTGTGGAGACTACGAATCCACCATTAAATTTCTTGGAATTAATGAAAATACAGACGTGAATTCATGGCAACGCGCATTATATACAAGCCAATATATGCTTGGTGATCCGTATATTATCGATTCAACTCATAGGTATATTAAGAAGAAAATAAATGATGCAAAAATTGGTAAATTAATTGTAAATGGTAATTATCAAATTGCTAGTGGTGATCCGTTTGCGTTAATGCAATCAATTTGTGGACTAGAAATAACTGGCTTATTAAAAGCTGATCAATGCTACTCAAAATTCTGGATTGACAAATCTGTAGATTCTGTAGTTATCTTTCGAAGTCCAATGACTTCTCACAATAATATTCGAAAATGCAATGTAATTTCAAACGAAGAATGTTTGTATTGGTATCAGTATATGGATACTATTATGATTATCAATGCATGGGATTCTTTTTGTGTGGCGGAAAACGGTTGCGACTGGGATGGCGATCTTTTATATTCAACCAATAATAAAGTCTTACTTCGTTGTTTTAGAAAATTATTAGCAATTGAATGTGTTCAAAGAAAAGCCAATAAGATTATTATTAATGAAAAAGAAGTAAAAAAAACAAATAAAAACGGCATGGGAAATCAGGTTGGTCAGATTACAAATCGTGTAACTTCTATGATTGAAGTGTTATCTCGATTTAAAGAGGGGTCTAATGAATATAATGATTTATTATATCGTATTGAATGTGGACAGCTTCACCAACAGGATGAATTGGATAAAATCAAAGGAATTATTGCAAAGCCAATGGCAAAATATTGGTATAATCTTGGTGCTTGCAAAGATAATCATTATTTACAATCAATTTGTGCTTATCGAAAACCGTATTTTATGATCTATATTTATGATGAGATTAAACGTAAGTATAAGAATTATATCAAGGAAAGCGAGATAAAATGTGCTGCATTATATGATTGCAGTATTCAAGATTTATATAGTAAAAAGGATAATTTAACTGACGAACAAAAGGATTTTTTATTTTGGTATGAGTATAAAATGCCGGTTGGCATTGGAGCTTGTGCAATGAATAAAATCTGCTGGTATGTTGAAAGTCAATTAGACGGATATAAATCACAATTACATCATGATTCTACTTTTGATTACAATCGTTTAAAAGTTAAACGTCGATGCACAGAAGAACATCGAAAAGCTTTACATGATCTTGAACAAGAGTATCGTGAATGTATTAAGGAGTATAAAGCAAACAGATCTTCCGACAAAGAACAATCAAATAATAACAGAAAATATTTATGCGAAAAATTTAGGCAAGAGGCTATTGAACTTTGCCCAAACGATGAAGAGCGTATGAATATTATCCTTGATATTACCTATGGTTATAAGGGGAATCGACAGTTTTGTTGGGACTGTATTGGTGACTTGCTTATTAAACGTTTGGAAGAAATGGAGAATGAAAATGTATATACTGAATGAGAAGGATTATATTAGATCTGTTCTGGCTTCAAAGAAGAAACCAGAAGATCTATCTATTGGCTATTTGATTGTTTTAACAGCAAAATATTATTATATTAACAATGAAAATATAGAAAAAAAACAGTTAGTTGAAATCGTTACAAATAAGATTTCCGATATGATGATTTATGGCTATCAGGAGTATAAATGGATTCACAAAATTGAGAATGTATGTGATATTTTTTATGATAGCGAGAAAGATAAAAAGTCAAAGCAAAAGGAAGAAATTAACGGAAAAGACAAACAATTCAGAGAATTAAAATATGTTCCAATTTATCAAGAAGAAATTGATCTTATTAACTCACTTCCTAATGACAGACAAAAGAAATTTATGTTTACTTTATATGCCGTAGCTCGTTATATGGATTCTGATGGATGGATTAATAAAAAGGATCTTAGAGGATTGTCTGAAATTTTTAAATTGGCAAATATTACTCTTACGTCGGATAAAAAAAACGAACTGCTTCATGACTTATATAAAAATGGTTATATTTATTTTGGTAAACAAATAGATAACCTGAATATTAGAGTTAATTTAGCTGAATCTGATAATGTGGCATATAAGATAAAAGAATTTTCTAATTTGGGAAATCAATATATCGGTAACTTTAAAAAAGGATATAGACAATGTGCAAATCCATCATGCGGAAAAAGAGTTAAAATGACTGCACCAAATAGGATTTATTGTAGTAAGTGTGCAGAAGAAATTGATCGAGAAAAAGCAAAAGATCGCATGAAGAAGCTGAGAAACCATAAAATGTTCGAAGCTGACAGTATGAAAAATGCTTAATTTTGTTGAGATTTTTGTCTCTTTTTCAAAAAAAATTGTTTTTCTTTGAAGGGAATAAATAATCATTTTTTATTCTGACTACACCGGAAGAAACAAAACCTGTAGTCTATTCAACGGGCGGTTACTCTCTGCCGCCCTTTTCAAAAGGTTAATTCTTTATGTTAATTTCATAATTATCTCCTCTTTCTTTTATGTTTTATTTTTCACTGGCAGATACAATAGTCTGCCAGTATTATCGCGGGATATGCTGGATCGGTTCCACGAGAGATTCATATTCTCTAAAGCTACGTTCGACTCGTAGTCCCGCAACTCGTGGCATAGCACAGATAGATGCGTGTGAGCGTATTAAAGGCGAATTTACAACTCGTCGCCATGAAAATTGGTCAATCTATGCAAAACTAACATCCCAGGCACTCAAAAAGTGCAGTTTCATACCGGTAAAACGAGTAAGTCCTGTGTGGAAATAGTATCAGGAAATAGGGAGCAACAAGGTGATTCAGGGGCAACCGCTGAGAATCATTTTTCTGCGCAACAGAATAGCTCACGCGAACCTATGAAGATATGATGGGGAATTAGGAGGATATATAGTGCGAGTCCTTATTAGACAAGTGCGATGTCCATTTGGGTAAGTGAATTGGTAGAGATGCCAAATTAGCTTATGCAGGATGTGAGTAGGGATTATAACCGAAAGCTACGAAGGCGTGATGGATTTTGTTATCCAAAAGATAATGAAACATCTGGTGCAGCGCGTCTTCTGTATTCAATTTCGTTTCTATTAATTAGTATGTTCAGGAAGAATATAAAAATTGGTTTAATGCAAAAGGTAAACAAATTATACAAGCGAAAGTCTGTACCTCTGTATGGTGTAAGCAGCCAAAATGTGTAATCTCTTTTGAGGTAATACACACACTGAAAGATACGCAATATCTGGATGTGTTAAGCGGATTCTGCACAGTTCTCTTAGCGGAGATTTATAGCACGGCAGTGTTAATGGAACGATGAAACTTGAGTAGTCATACAGTAAAGAAGATAAGCCCCTTCTCAAAAGGCGGTTGTGGAAGATACTATGTGTGTGCGTAAGCAACATATAGTGGATAACCGAAGAAAAAATAATGTCGGTAAAGGTTTCCGAAGATACGTTTAATCTCAGCGTACTTATTTTGCTACTTATGTAGCATTATTGCGGTGTAGCTCAGTTGGTGAGAGCATTCGGCTTATATCCGAACGGTCGTGGGTTCGAGTCCTACCACCCCAACTATTTATCTTTGTTGTAAATACAAAGAAATTTAAAACGAAAGGTGTGCATTAATATAGTACTCATTACTAAACAAGAAAAAGAATATTTAGTAAAGCATGGAGTTCCTTATGCGGAAGGCGGCGTATCCCATTCGGAATCATGTCATAAACGTAAAAAATTCTATTTGTGTGAGACTCCTCATAATATGAGACTTCTCGAAAATTATAGAAAAAAATTATATCATCGCTAATGCGAAATTTAATGAGAAAGGTGGTTTGGAGCCATCAAAACTAAATTTTATGATACTAACGCTCTTCTATTACTACAGGATAAAATTTTAGAAGACAGTTTTTACATTAGTTCTACTACTCTAGAAGAACTAGAAAACATTAAAACAAGTTCTCGAAAAGATGAAGAGACAAAATACAAAGCAAGAAAATTATTACATATTTTAGATGAAAATGATGATAAATATAAAGTTGTTATTACCACCAAAGATATTATCTCAATTATAGATGCTTTTGGATTAGAAAACACTCCTGATAATCAGATTTGTGCATGTGCATATTCTACTCCTGATATTTTATTTATTACAAACGATATTTCTTGTAAAACCATTGCAAAATGGATTTTTGGATTAGATGTTTCCAGTATTTCTACTATTCAAGAAGATCTATATAAAGGATATAGAGATATTACATTGTCTGAAAATGATATGGCATATTTCTATGAACATTTAAATGAAAATGTTTTCAATTTATTAACAAATGAATATGTTATTATTCGAAATGCAGACAATGAAGTTGTAGATAAATTAAAATGGGATGGCGGAATGTATCAGACTATTAGAAATAAACCATTTAAATCTAATATGTTTGGTACATTAAAACCATTAGACGACATTCAATCATTCGCTATGGATTCGATTAATACAAATGACATTACCGTATTGTATGGTAAAGCTGGTAGTGGTAAAACTACTCTTCCGCTTAATTATATCATGCAAGAAATCGAAAAAGGAAAATATAAAAAATGCTATATGGTTTACTCTTATGAACCATTAAAAGGAGCAAAAACTCTCGGCTACGAAAAGGGTGATCATGTCACAAAATTGATCTATTCTGCATCTATCGGAAATATTTTAGCATCAAAATTTGGCGATCTACAGCAAGTTGAATACATGCTTGATCGTGGAATGCTAGATATTATTCCAACTGCAAATATTCGAGGTGTCGAATTTGAATCTGATAGCATCTGTATGGTTACAGAAAGTCAGAATTTGGATGTTTATACTCTAAAAACAATTATTCAACGTTGTAAATCTGGATGTAAACAAATATATGAGGGTGACATTATTGAACAAAAGGATACAAACGTCCAAAATGTTGGTATTAATAGACTGATTGACGTATTCAAAGGACATAAAAGCTTTGGGTGTGTCAAACTTAAAAATAATTACAGATCTGAATTGAGCGAATTAGCAGATTTGATGTAAGAAAGGATTTATATATTAGTGATTAAAAAATTTGATAAAGAATACAGTACTCAATACGTACCTGAGATGAAATATCTTCAATCAAAAGGTATTGAATATTCTTTTGTAAAAGATATTCAAGGAGTGACGACATATAAATATACGAAGACACCAGAGTTATTTTTGGCTTTGGTGTCTTTTTATATGGAAAATAAATAAAAATACGAAAGGATAAATAATAGGTGATAAATAATGAGCCAAAAAAGAATTTATTCAAAAGATGAAACTGAATTAATGCTTGAAATGTACAAAGATGGAGAAACATATTCGGACATAGGGAAAGCTTTACATACTAAAGCACAAAAAGTTTCAAAATATTTAAAAGAACTGGGGTATGGCGTCAGGCCACATAACCAATTAAAAAATCATGAATATTTATCTGCATCACGAAAAAACTCTTTAAATGAAAATTTCTTTAAAACTATTGATACAGAATCAAAGGCCTATTGGCTTGGATTTTTATATGCAGATGGATATATATGTAAAAAGTATGATAAATCGGGGCATGAAAAAGGTGGATCAGTAGAGTTAACTTTAAAATCAGATGATAAATATCATATTCAAAATTTTTTAAGTGATATACAATCTACTGCGCCGATTGCAGATAGGAAAATAAAATTAAATGGTAAAGAATATTTTGCAAACAGAGCTTGTATAACGTCTATTAAAATGGTGAATGATTTAATTAGTCATGGATGCGTAGAAAATAAATCTTTGATTTTAGAACCACCTACCTCTGTTCCTGATGGTTTAATTTCGCACTTTATACGCGGATACTTTGATGGCGATGGATGTGTATGTTTTTATCCTGAAAACTATTCATATACGTATAGTATATTGGGTACTAAAGCATTTCTTGAGTTTGTTGCAACCAAAGCACAATTACCGTCTTTTAATATTATCTCTTTTGAACACAAAAAATGTTATGAATTAAGAACTCATTCCAAAAAATCAGCAGAATTATTTCATAATTACATTTATAAAGACAAAACAATTTATCTCGAAAGAAAATATCAAAAATCTCTTGCGATGATGAAGTGGTGTTTTATGGAAGATAATAGAACTGAAACACAGAAAATAGCAGATTTATTAGACGATATGTTATTTTTTGATGATAGTAATATAGAAAATTTTATATGTGATTCATATAAAACAGAACGAAGTGAAACTGCAGCTATGGCAGATTTATTAGATTAATCCTTTTATGGAAATATTATGAAAGCACGAGGCATATTGCCAATGGAGAAAAAGGAACTCAAGAAAAAAATAGAAACAACATATTTAGACATTGCAATTCCAAGTAATGTAGAAAATTTACAGTTGCCAGATCCTACTCTATTACAATTTTATAAAAATTACGATGATAGAATTATTTGGATTGATGATGAAATTACAACCATGACTTTGGAATATGCAAAGATGATTATGCAGTGGAATTCAGAAGATAAGAAAAATAATATTCCAGCAGAAGAACGTAAGCCAATTAAAGTAATCTTCTTTAGTCCTGGTGGCGATTTAGAGGTAAATAACTGTTTGGTTGATACAATTCAACTAAGTCAAACAAAAGTTATTGGAATCAATGTTGGTATGGCTGCATCAAGTGGATGCTTTATTTATTTGGCATGTCATGAGCGTTTTACATTTCCAACGGCAGAATTCCTCATCCATAAGGGAGCTGGTCAATTTGCTGGGACATACAATGATGTAGTTGCAGCAATTTTAAATTATCAACGACAAATCGAAGAACTTGGTGACTTTGTTTTATCTAGAACAAAGATTCCAGAAGATGTATTTAATGAAAACTTTGAAAATGACTGGTATTTATCTGCGAAAGAAGCTATTAAATATGGTGTTGCAGATAAAATTATTACAAGTTTAGACGAAATCATTTAAGGAAGAGTTCAATACTCTTCTATTTTTATACAAATTTTTAGGATTAAAAGGAGAATTATACGATATGGCAGCATTTACTTATAAGAAAACATCGACAACTTCAATGAAAGTTACTGGTATTTTAAATCCACAAACTATGGTAATCAATGTTGACGGTGAAGATAAGCAACTTTCTACTCTTCTACGTGACTTCGCAGACCTACCAGTAGAAATTAATATTAAGGTCAAGGACGAAGAAGAACTGGATGAACCAGTTGATGTTGAGTAAGAAGGGAGTGATCTACTATTACTTCCTATACAAGATTGCCTGGTGAAACAGATGATCAACTTATATATAGAGTTACTAAAGATAAGGATATAATCGGTTCATGGAATGATGTAGCTGATGTACTCAATCAGTTACTTGGAACTCATTATGGAGAATCAAAATTTCGGAAGGATAAAGCGACATTTGATCGAATGCTGAATGCAAATCGTGATATGTTTGTTGATTCTGATAAACAGTTGCAGGATATCCGGATCGCGCAAAGAGAATTAGAAAAAACTCGTAAGAAAATCCAAACAGAAAAACTAGAATATTCAAAATGGCTACGCGAAGATGCGAGAGCTGAAATGGTTACAGAAAAAATTTGCAATGCAGTTCGTGAATTAAAAACATTGGATATTCCGGAATACATTCCACCTATACATGATCATAAATCATATCTTCTGTGTTTAGCTGATGCTCATTATGGGATTGAATTTGAGATTAAAGATTTGTTTGGAAATATTATCAATGAATATAGTCCAGAGATCTTCGAAACACGTATGTGGGATCTTTTAAATAAAGTTGTTCAGATTGTGAATAAAGAACATATTACAGAATTAAATGTTTGGGAGTTAGGCGATGGACTGCAGGGTGTCTTGCGTTTAAATTCCCAACTTATGAAGCTTAGATATGGTATTATCGACTCTTCTATTCTGTATGCCAATTTCCTTGCAAATTGGTTAAATGAACTTAGTAAATATGTACGAATTAAATTTCAAATGGTGATTGATTCAAATCATAATCAGCTTAGAATTTGCGGTGCGCCGAAAAATGCATTCGTAGATGAAAATATGAGTAAATCAATGCTTGTATTAATTAAAGCACGGCTTAAAGACAATAAGAATATTGTAATTCTTGAAAATCCAACTGGAATGGATTATTCCGTACTAAGCACATATGCAGTATTAGGTATTCATGGCGAAGTTCCGAACATTAAAACCGCAATTGATGAATATGCGCGAGCTTATCAAACACATTTTGATTATTTGATTGGCGCTCATTGCCATCATAAAACAAATGTGGAAGTTGGAATTGATGCAGAATGTCTTACTGTCAGATCTATTATTGGCGTCGATCCATATGGGATGTCTCTAAGGAAAACATCTAACCCTGGCGCGAGTTTATTTGAGTTCGAGCTTGGACAAGGGCTTACAACACAACATTCAATTAAGCTTAATTAATGGAGAATACAATTATGGGAGAAATTGACGAAAATCCAGTGTTGGATTATGACGAACTTAATTCATACATTCAAGGTCGAGCTGGTTTAGATTATGACACGGTAGCTAATGTACTGGATCTTGAAACAGAATACATGATCAAAGTAGGAATTATTGAGTCACAAAATCCTGCTGAAGTAGAAAAATAAGTACAGATACATCTGTACTTACATATAAAGAAGGTCATCGGCTACCTAGAATTGAATACAAGAACTCTTATCAGAGAGCCTGATCCATCTGGACGTTGCGTGGTGCGCTCCTCGGTTTTTATCGTGGTCGAGGTAGCGAACGCCAATGCTCACGGACAAATTCCCATCTATTTAGACGGAAACGCCAATAAGCATTAACGTGAACTGGCGTTAATATCGAATATGACATAGCCATGTTACTTCACCTGCCTTTCCGTTGTTATACAACAAATGTACAAAACTCGGGAAAAGCCGATGACCAAGAATACGGAAGATGCTCCGTACTTATAGAGAATAACACATTATAAAAAATTAGACAAGCACTTCATAAGTGCAAAATTTATTTGAACAAAAGGACTAATTGTTAAGTAACTAAAAACATAGAAATATATATACAAATATAGATAAGAGTGGACACATTAAGTCTCTTGTTTATAGCTTAACAATAGGTCTCAAGCCTAAGTGACTGCTACTGTCGAAAGACATGTTGCAGATAGGAACTATGTTAAGCAGTAAGGTAAAGACACACCTTTAGATGTAATCTTCAGTCTGAAGCTCTGTGAGTGCAAACCAAGAAACAATGCTAATGTCCTGTATTGATAACAGGGAAACGCATATCCTCTGCTTGACTTTGGCACGAAGAGAAATTCTCCGAAAGGAAGGCGTCAGAAATGACAAGTTATGCTTTTGTATTAGATGCGAATGGGAAACAATTAGCGCCGACAAAAGAACAAAAAGCGTGGTTTCTTATCCGTAAGAAACGAGCAGCATTGGTTAGTAAATATCCAATGGTAATACAATTGAAAAAAGAAATTCAAGAAAATGAAATCTGTAAAGATGAGATTCGTTGTGGAATAGATGACGGCGGACTTCATGTAGGGATTGCTCTGGTTCAGAAATGTAAAACGAAAAATAAAGTTGTTTTCAAAGGAACCATCGAGCAGCGCAATGATGTAAAGCATCTTATGGAAGTTAGGCGGGGTTATAGACGCTACCACCGTTATCATAAAAGATATAGACAAGCGAGATTCAATAATCGTAAATCTTCTAAAAGAGAAGGACGAATTGCCCCAAGTATCTTACAGAAACGACAAGCTACCATAAGAGTTATCAATCAGCTTAATAAGTGGATAAATATAACAAATTATTGGCTGGAAGATGTTTCTATTGATATCCGCGTATTAACAGATGGGTATAAATCTTATCGTTGGCAATATCAAAAATCCAACAGATTAGATGAAAATATTCGTAAAGCAACTATTCTAAGAGATGGTGGCAAGTGTATGGAATGTGGAAAATCTAACTGCAGATTAGAAGTTCATCATATTAAACCAAAAAGACGAAATGGTTCCAACACGTTAGATAATCTGATTACATTATGTGAAAGCTGCCATCAGAAAACTGAAGGCCAGGAAGAATTATATATGGATCGATATTTCTCCCTGTTAAAATCTTCTGACAATAAAAACCTGAATTATGCACAACATGTAATGATTGGTAAGATGTGGCTTCGAAAACAATTGTCAGGTTTGGGGGTATTATATCTGACGAGTGGTGGAGATACAGCCAACAAACGCATTGACTGGAATATTGAGAAATCACACGCCAATGATGCTGTCTGTATTACGGATTTGCAGCCTGATACATATGATATGAAAGAATGGACAATGAAACCCATGCGTAGACAAAGCAAAGCGAAAACCGACCATGTTTTAGGAATTAAGCATAGAGATTTGGTTGAGTATACATTTAAAAATGGCGAAACGCACAGAGGATATGTAACAGCATTATACCCTGAACAAAAAGCGATTAATTTTCAAAGTCCAACAAAACATTGTAAAAAAGTTAATGCGAGGAAGTGTAAATTACTATGGAAATATTCAAAAATCTATTGGTTTGAGAATGCGAGCTAAACACGCTTATCTATGATTAGATGTAATTAACTATATTATTTTAAGGAGAATATTAAAATGAACAAACAAGATATTATTAAAACCGTAGCAGCAAACCTAGAAGTAACCCAGAAAGATGCAGCAAAATATGTAGATGCTGTTTTCGTTACCATCAAAGATGCAATGGCTGATGGAGAATCTGTAAATATCGCAGGATTTGGAAAATTCGAGGTTGTAGAAAAGGCAGAATCTAAGAGACGTAATCCTCAGACTGGTGAAACAATTATGGTTGCTGCTCATAAAGCACCGAAATTCAAGGCAGCTACTGCTCTTAAAGAGGCTGTTCTCTAATAGATCGGTGGTGATTTTATGCATACACTGAAATGTAAAAGTATTGAAGAATTAGTCGAAGTAGTTGTCGAGACTTATGAGCTACTACATGATTGTGATCGAAACGTAAGTTTTGTTGCTAAGTATGATCATGCAAAAGAAATTTTGAGAGAATTGGTATTTTACGATTATGATCTAAAATTTGTTGAGTTAGCAGATCCTGAGTGGGATAACTATGAAGACGAATATGTTATTAGTATTGTGTGTGATGAAATATTTTGCGAGAAGCTAAAATTGGACGGAAGATATTGTATGCTATCTCCAAAATTTGTATTTTTTGATGAAAATGCAAATTCTAAATGCGTTAAATATTTTGAATCGGATATGAAATATGAATTTGAAATCACGGAAGAAGAATCTGGTGATGACTCTGATCATATGATCGACCACCATGATTGTGATGACTACGACTGTGATTCACGTTCCAAAGACAATTCTATGAATGTAGATTTCTCTGATGATGGACAGGGATTTACATGTAGCAAGCATGATAAGAATGGATATAGTTCTATTTCATATTGGTCATCTGAACAGTTTGATAAGGATCGTCTATCTGAGATTTTGAAAAGTTTTTATTTATAATTTTGTTGAGTGTGTAAGACTGCAGCTTACGCACTCAACTATAGGTCGTTAGTGTAATTGGCAACACGGCAGTCTCCAAAACTGTTAATCAGGGTTCGAATCCCTGGCTTCCTGTTTACAATTTTCCGTAAATGAATGCAGAGAATAAATGATTAGAGACGGGTGGATAACCTGATAATGAGCTATATAGAATAGTTTTTACTCTTCTATTTCATCTCTGTTGGTGGAACTAATGTATAGGGTACGCTCCTATCACACCACGTTGCGGAGAGATTTGGTGGATAATTACCACCCACTCTCCTTTTACTAAAAATAACTATTTTAGAAAAGGAGAAATAAAATGAACGAAATTATTTTAAAAAATGAAAATGGACAAGTTGTTACTAGTAGCCGCGATGTAGCTGAAAAGTTTAATAAGAATCACAGAGATGTTCTTGATTCCATTAGAAATCTCACGGCGGAAAATTCCGCAGTGAAAAATATGTTTTATCTTTCAGAGTATACCAATTCAAGAGGAAGAAAATATAATGAATATCTTATGAATAGAGATGGTTTTTCTTTGTTATGTATGGGATTTACTGGGAAAGAAGCTCTTGAATGGAAACTTAAATACATAGATGCATTTAATAAAATGGAAGAAAAACTAAAAACTGGAAATTATCTTTCTGAAGAAGAAAAATATAAACTTCAGCTATTTAGTAAAGATCCATCGGAAGTAGCTTATGCGCATCAGAAACTTGTTGAACTTGCCACAGCTCCACTTATTGCAGAAAATGAAGAAATGAAGCCGAAAGCAGAATATCATGACACCGTATTGAAGAAAGATGGTCTTATTACTACAACTATTGTAGCAAAAGATTTAGGGTTTTCAAGTGCCGTTAAATTAAATCAAGTTATGTATGCGAACCATATTATTTTTAAAAATAAATCTGGTACATGGTGTCCGTATGCCGAATATGAATGGTTGATTTCAGAGGATTATGCAGACTATCAAAGTTATACAGATACTAAAGCAAAACCTTGTCTGAAATGGACAGAAAAAGGAAGAAAATGGATTATTGAGAATTATAACAATTGGGTTATGAATCTAGCGATCTAAGTTTTAAATGAAGAATATTTTAAAAGAGCAGATAGTAATTTACTACTATTCTGCTCTTTGCTTTGAAAGGAAGTGAGATTATTGGCTGTAAGAGGTCGTATTTATCATAATTTTTATACGCCTGAATTATGGGCGCAAGTAAATAAAGAGAATAAAAGAATAATGGATGATTTTCTTCAAGAATATAAACAAAGAAAAATGAGCAAAGGAACGATCTCGGGATATCATAATGATCTTCGTATTATTATGATTTACATTCTTAAAGAGTTAGATAATCGTTGCGTCCTGGAATTAAAGAAAAAAGATTTTCGTAATTTAAGTTTATATTTTACAGAAGAATGTGAAATGTCTGCTGCAAGAACAAATCGTCTTAAAAGTGCAATCAATAGTCTCTTAACATTTTGTGAAGATGATGATGACTATGATTATGAAATTAATTATGCCAAAAAAGTACATGGCATTCCAAAATCGCGTGTAAAAGACGATGATGATGATTTCTTTTTTACTTTTGATGAATTTATTAAAGTTCGTGACATTTTAGTGTCTCAAGAAAAATGGCAATTAGCTGTTTTATGGAGTATAGGATTTGATTCTGCTGGACGAAAGAATGAATTATTTCAGATACAGAAACATGGATTATTAGACGGGAATAAAACAAATATTGTTGTCGGTAAAAGAGGTAAAAAATTTCCACTTGTATATTTAGACGACACAAAAGAATTAATAAGAAAGTATCTCGAATGGCGAGGAGATGATACTATTGATTCTCTTTGGATTAAGGGTTGCGGAGATAATAAACAGCCATTATCTGATTCGAATGTTTTATATGATAGAATTGTAAGTATTTCAAAAATATTATCAGAAGTACGTGGAGAACCATGTAATATTTTTACACATACAATGCGACATAGCAGACTTGAATGTTTATCTCAGGGAACCGATTTACGTCTTCTTGATAAAAATGGAAATCCTAAAAAGTTTCCTTTGGAACAAGTACAAGTATTTGCACATCACTCTGATCCAAGTACGACACAGGGATATTTAAAGGATCATTCAGAAGATACAATTAATTCTATGTTTGGAATTTAACATTCCATCCGGAGAATAATACAATATAGATCATATATTGACTTATGCGGAAGCTGTTTTATTCTACTACAAATTTGTCATTTGTCAAGACTTGACTTGACATTCCTCAAAAATTAGGGTATATTACATTTGTAAGTAAGACAAAGTAAGTAGAAGTAGAACAATGTAGAGTGATCTAGTAGTCTACATAATTATTTAAATAAATAAAATAACCACTTGCTAATCAAGTGGCTTTCAATAAATTGAATATAGAATGGGATATTCACCCAAGTGGATTTCTCAGAGCCGAAGGGGTATCGGCTGATTGATAGTCAGGAAAAGGATCGCTTAATTAGCGGTCTTTTTTCGTTTGGACAATATTCTGTAAAAACATTAGAACTGTCCCGGCAACAATTGTAGATAGTAAATTACTATCATTCACAATTGTGTATGTATCTTTGAAGAATCTTAGAAACGTATCTATATCGCATCACCCTCCTTTCGTAGCAAGGGTATCTATATAACGAAGCATCGCTGCTTCGATGCGACTCTGAAAAAATCCTTAGCATTGCATCCAGCCGTAAATGAACGCCTGGGTGAATTCCTACATATAGATTATATGTCAACAAGAAAATCTGTCAACCATAACATGTGGACAATCTATAGATAGATCGTGTAGCAACACGTAAACTGCAATCTCCGACCGACGTCTAGGAATCGGTATTGGCACAAACCTGAGAAAATGTGCGACGTCAAAAAATACAAAAAATCGCAAAAATATTTATAAAAGGACGTGCTATACCTTTACAAAATTTTCCTATTGTGATAATGTGAAATTATCAAATACAGGAGGTAGTTTTGTATGGACTATGTAGTAAAAAGACAGAGCGCAAAGAATTTTACTAAAGATATTGCAAAAGGAAAATACAGTATGAAACACAAGTTTCAACGTCAAGAAAATCAGTGGGGTAATCGTCAGAAAAGTTTACTGATTGACTCTATGCTTCGTCCGTATCCAATCGATCCAATTAGATGCGAAGTCGGATCTGATGATGTAAGAAGAATTTTTGATGGCGTTCAGCGAGCTACCACAGTAAGAGACTTTTTTAAAAAAGATGGTTTTAGATTGGCTAAAAATTTAAAACCAGTTACAGTTGATGGCGAGGTATATGAAATTGCTGGTAAAAAATATGCACAGCTCGATGAAGCCGTACAAGATAAGCTGAATGATTATGAGATGACAATCTATGTGTTTACTGATTGTACTGGAGAAGATATTCGAGAAATGTTTACTCGTCAGAATAATGGTAAACCATTAAACAATACTCAAAAACGTACAGCAATCGAGAGTGAAAAAGTAAGTGACGTTATCTTTAATTTTGCAGATCATGAGTTCTTTGAGAAAGTCCTTACTGATGCACAATATAAGAAAGATGTTCAGCGTGATCTGATCCGCGAAACCCTTATGCTGATTAATACAAATGAAGAAAATGATTTTACATCATTTAGAGCGAAAGATATTGACAGTTTTGTTGTTTGGTATGATGAAAATATCAATGCTACTGATATCAGTATATTAACAGATGTATTAGATGCTTTCAATACAGGCGATGAAGTAATCAAGGTAAAATCTACTTCTATCCCAATGATCCTGTATGGCGGTTATAAATGTATTAAAGACGGAAAAGATTTTAGAAAATTCGAAGCTGCGGTAAATGAGTTTGTTGAGAATTATGATTCTAACGAAGCATATAAACAGCTCGTACAGTCTGGAACTACTGCTTCTGCTGGCGTTAAAGCTCGTTTACAGTATTGGAATAACGTCGTAGATAATTTATAATTTTTTGTGAAATAATTTAATGTGATTTTTATTATGGAGAGTGAATCGAGATACTGGGTTCACTCTCCTATTTTTGTATGGGCAGATGTGCTTAGTGGCGATAGCAACGGACTGTAAATCCGTCACATTAGAAACACCGTAGGTTCGACTCCTACTCTGCTCATTTTTATTTTGGAGCTTTACTCAAGTTGGATGAAGAGATCAGTCCTGAAAACTGACAGGCCGCTAACAACGGCGCGTGGGTTCGAATCCTACAGGCTCCGTATATAATTAGCGAATGGAGGCAGTGCCTCCGTATGCCGGTATGGTGGAATTGGTAGACACATCTGGTTTAAGCCCAGATTGTTATGAGCAGTGCGAGTTCGAGTCTCGCTGCCGGTATTATTTTTTTTATAAAAGGAGACATACATATGAAAGGTATGACTGGAATTTACAGGATTAATCCTGCGTTGTTTGGTGGAATCATGGCATTATTCGTAGAATTAATAGTAACAATGCTTTTACCTCTGTAGAATATAATCCTAATATATAGGACAATATTGCAACACCAACAGAAATTAATAAAGTATTTCGCCAATAGTGTTTGTTATTGTTTATGAGGTTTTGATTTACTGCTTTCAATTCTGCATTCACGGTTCTTAGTTCATTCAATTCTTCTAAATTAGAATCTAACGTTTTGTTCTGTATCTCAATTTGTGCATTCAATTTTATATTTTCGTACTGAATTTTTCTCATGGCTTCTGTTTGATTTTCAAGCTCTGACTGCATGGAATCCATTTTATCAGTAAGAAATTTCAATCGTTCTTCTGGAGATGGGAATTTTGGCATGTAATCAAATATATTCATGCTGGCATTATTGTTCAGCATTTGCTGATAGCTTGCATCTGATATTAGTTTTTCAGAAAATTCCTGTAGTTTTTGGAGATCTTCAGATAGAGTTACTGGTTCCAATACTTTTCCATCTGGTGTTGTTATAGTTTTACACATTTAAATCACCTTTCTTTATTTTGTTTCATGTTTTATATTTTTATTCTCTTTAAATTTATTGGAGAATAAGTAATCATAAGCAGTTTGGTGCTTATTGCTCTGTCAGTGGAGCGTGATTAATTTTTTGGAGTAGGAAACCAGAGAAGTCATGAGCTTTGGCATAGTAGACACTCGCACTACTCTCCTACTCTTTTACTAATGATAATTGCGAGTGGAAAGCGAGTGAAAATGTTATGAAATTAAATTTAGAAAATTTAAGAACTCTTGATTGGAATATTTCTGGTATTTATAAAATAGAAAATATTTATAGTGGGAATATTTATATTGGTCAATCAAAAGATGTTAGGAAACGGCTTAGAGAACATTTAGAATGCTGTATTAGTCAAAACAAATCTGAAAATACTGGACTTGTTTCTGCATGGGAAAAATACGGTAAAGGATGTTTTGATTTTGAACTATTAGAAAAATGCTTAGAAAATCAATTAGACAAAAGAGAGGTTTATTGGATTACATATTATGATTCACATAAAAATGGCTATAATATGACATCAGGCGGTCAAAAGAATTTTAGTGTACCTAATTGGTCTGAAAAAGATAAGAAATATTTTAGCAGTATTAGGAATCCAGAACCTGTATTACAACTTGATTTTGATGGAAATATTGTTAATGAATATTGGAGCGTTGCTCAAGCATCAAAACAAAATGGTTATGATAGCAGAGGTATTTATTCATGTTGCAATATGGGACTTAGTAAAACTTCAAATGGATATATTTGGATATACAAAAAAGATTATAATACATTCGATTTAGATTATTATTTAAGCAGAAAACAAAAGAAGCCTATTGAACAATATGATATGGATGGTAATTTAATAAAAATATGGGAACATGGTTGCCAAGTAAAAGAAAATAATTTTAGTCCTAGTAGAATTAATAGTTGTTGTCACCATAATAGCATGTCTGCTTATGGTTATATTTGGAAGTTTGTAGATGATACTACAAGAATAATCAATAAAGTATACTGTGATGAAGCAAAGCGAAAGGCAAATTTAGTCAAAGTATCAAAAATATACCAACTTGATGATAATAATAATTTGATAAAAATATTTAAATCACTTAGAGAAGTAGAAAGAAATGGTTTTAGCAAGTATTTAGTTTCAAAATGTTGTAAACACGAAACTGAAAAATATGAGAATTATATATGGTTATTTGAAAAAGAGTATCTAGCAATTAATGCCTGATACTCTTTTATATTGGAACGAAAAGGGAGGTGACTGTTGATTGGCTATAAAAAGTAAAGCAACTGAAACGAAATTAACGGTTGCACAAATGAGAAAGAAAATAGAAACACTTGAAGATAAGGTACAAATTTTAAAAGATGGTGCTTGGTGTTATATGTGTGACACACATAAAGCACGAGATAAATTTTATGTTAGTACAGATCCACTAAATAAAAGTGGTCTTACACCTATTTGTAAGGATTGTGCTCGCAAGATTGCTCTTAAAATCGGTAAGGATAAAGTCGAACATGAACCGGATAAAACTTCAGTAATTGAAGCTATGCGATATCTTAATAAACCTTTTTATACAAAGTTATGGGATGCCAGTGTTCAAGAATCTGATAATCTTGCGTCAGGTAAGGTTCGTTCTAATGGATACTTATCATATGTAAAAAACGTTGCTATGGGTCAATATAATGGTGATACTTTCAAAGATTCGGATATATTTAAATCTACTGTTTCAGTCGATTCTTCAAAAGAGAAAATAACTGAAGAACAGTTAATTGAAACTCATGCTGGTTTGGATACATATGACAGCTTTTTAAAAAACAAAAATGATGTAATTCGATTGTTAAGTTATGATCCATTTGAAAAGGAAGATGTTGCAGATCAGCCATTTTTATATTCTCAATTATTGGGAATTCTTGATTCAAGTGAAGATGCAAATGAAGATATGATGAGAACTTCTTCTGCCATTTCTATTGTACGTGGTTTTTTACAGCAGTCAAAGATCGATGATACTGTAGCAAAATTAATGTCTGATATTTCGCAAATCGAGCGCAATTCTGCGACAATAAAATCTCTGCAAGAAAGTAAAGGAAAAATAACTTCTGTTATAACAAGTTTGGCCCAGGATAGTTGTATTTCATTAAAGCATAATAAAAACGCAAAAAAGGGTGAAAACACATGGACTGGTAAAATCAAAAAAATAAAAGAACTTAATCTTCGAGAAGGCGAAGTTAACGGATTTGATATGGAGACATGCAAGGCCATGAAGCAAGTTATGGATCTTAGTAACGCTTCCATCATGAAAACTTTAAATTTAGATGAATCAGAATGGTCTGATATGGTTGCAGAGCAACGACAAAAAATTGTAGATTTGCAAAGAGATCTGGATAAGTATATTGAAATATCTCGTATCTTACTTAGAGAAAATTTGGATATTAAGGATTATCTAAAGGACAATGATATTTCTTTAAACATGAATCTGGTAAATTTAAACGAATTATTTTCTTGTTTTTCTGAACAAGAATCCGGTTCGCCAGATGAAAATGACGAAAAGCAGGAAAATACAAATGAAATTTAAAGAAATAGATAATACTATTGATCTAATTCAATATAAAGATCAGTGTGTTCAAGAGGACGTTATATATGTAAAACCTGGAGTATATGCAATGTCTTCTAGAAAAATTGAATCTTTAATTAAAATTGCGTATCTACAAAAATATTTTCAATGCAATCCCGTTTCCTTTATAAATATTATGTTCAATATAGAACTTCTTGATGCCCAAGCTTGGATTGTTCAGCAAAGTTGGACATGTCCGAATGTATTGCTTGTCTGTAGTCGAGGATTCGGAAAATCTACGCTTATCGACATTATTATCATGGCAAAGGACATGTTGTTTAATAACTATTGGACATATATTGCCAGTGGCTCTGGTAGTCAGGCTGAACAAACTTTTACAACATTGGAACGGCTGGCTAATGACAACATTGATACAATGATGGGTTCAACTGGTTACATTTTCAAGGCAGAAATTGAAATAAAAAATGCTGCTGGAGATGGATTTTCCCATGGTAGCAACGGATTTTCATATTCAACTTATAACGGAAGTTTTACTCAAACATTAAATTCAAATATAGACAAAAAAAGAGGTAAATCAAGATATTTCCGCACTTGCCTCGCTACTTAGTGATAAGTAGATCCATATAATTTGTATGGTTTTTAATCGAGAAAGAAAACTGGAAAGCTGAAAGGCTAATCAGACTGGAAGGCTATATTTAAAAATATAGTCACAGGCAGAGCATAGAAAGTGAACCTAGAAATAGAATATAATCTTTCCACGAGTTCTCGATATCTCATTTTTGAGATAAAAAGATATGCCGAACTTATAGAAACAATAACTATAAGATCTATAAGATAAAAAGCTTATAGGATAACAATTGATGCGCGGAAATGTAATTTTTGATGAATGTGGATTTCTTTCAGATGAAATGATGTCTGTATATTCTGCATTCGCAATTGTAAATAAAAGTTTTAAATCAGGAAAAGATCGAGATGGAAATAGAATTGATGAAATACGTCTAAGAGCAATTCCAAAAGAAATTCCAAACCAGAAATTTTACATATCTTCTGCTTCTGATACATCCACAAAATATTATTCCTTATATAGAGAATTTTCCAAACAGATGTTAATGGGAAATAAGGATTATTTTGTAGCAAATATTACTTGTGATATTCCATTACATCCTACCATTCATGGGCAAGTTATGGCACCACTGTTTGAAAAATCAACAATTGATTCTGATATGAGAACAAATCCAGAAAAAGCTAGGCGAGAATATTATTGTGAATTTACTACTGATGCAGGTAGTGACGCAATCATACGACGTGGCGTTATTTCCAGAAACGAAGAAGTCAGAAAACCACTTTTATATAATGATACTGGTGATAAAAAATTTGTTATAGCATATGATCCAGCTAGATCAAGAGACAACTCAGTTATTCTTGTAGGCGAAATATATGAATTCGAGCAAATAGACGGAAGCACAGATATTCGTATGCGATTAGTCAACTGTATTAATCTTATTGATGTTGGAAAAAAAATAAAATCTCCAATGCAAACACCAGATCAAATTGAATATTTGAAAAAAGTTATTCTTGCTTATAACGGCGGTGCAGACGCATATGGAAACATTGTTGGAATTTATATTGATGCAGGATCTGGTGGTGGCGGTGTAAATATTGCCGATTATTTAATGCCAGACTGGACTGATTCTGCAGGTATTGTACACAGAGGATTAATTGATAAAGAATATTCTATAGAATATGTCAATAAGTTTCCAAATGCAGTAAATAAAATACACCTCATGTCTCCTTCTGCATACAAATCAGAAATGTATGAAGCGATGATAGAATTAATGAATCAAGACAAAATAAGTTTTACTGCACCATATGACAGCAAAGATTATTTAACTGTTTTTGACGTTGATGAAAAGAAATTAGAAGAAGCACGAAAAAGCATATCGCAAGAATTGAAAAAGCAAAAATTAAATGAAAAAGAATTTGAAAGTCGTTTAAATGATGAGCTTGGGAAAATTCAATCTGTTAACACAAAAATGATTAAACTTGACTGGCAGGATAAAATTGCACTTGCCAATATGGACGCGCTAAAGGAGGAGCTTGTGAATATGGTTAGGAAAAAAAGAGATTCAGGAAAGGACTCTTTCGAGTTAACTCCAGAAAAGGCAAATAAGCTACATGACGACCGTGCCTTAAATCGTATAGGGTACTTTGTAATAAAAGTAGATAAGTTACAAACGGGAAATTTTCTCTGATTAATTGGGAAAGTCCAGAAGTGGATAACCCACAGCAAGCGTAATAGCAGCTGCAACGACTAAGTGAGAAAACTTCATTCTACATACTTATATATGAAGATGCGATAGTCTGAACTCGTAATATAACTAAAATATGAAATACGAGAATTAAGGTCGAGTGTAAAGACACTCTTGGAAGTACCTTAATCGCCAAAAATGGTAGTAACACAATGATACAGCATGTATGCTTTCATATTCTCTTATGTGCGAACGTCGAAAAAATATCACACAGAGAAAACGCCCACAAGAGTCCACCCAATCTCTCCTTTCCAAACTTTCAATCAATCAACCAAAACGTATCTCTTCGTTTTCCAAAACAATCTAAATAAAAATCCAAAACACAACTAAATAGAAAAGGAGGTGTTCTCGTCAAAAATGACACAATCCAAAAAAGAGATGGCAGAAACATCTCCAACACGTAAAAAACAACCAACAGCTGCAGAACGAAAATTGTATATGCAAAGTCTTGAACGTCAGCAAAAGAGATTTGCAGAAACGCAGAATGCATTTAAACAAGTTCGTGATGTTACAAAAACGACAAGACAAATTCCTATAAGTTCATATAACAAGGGAAATGTAATTAAATATCTTCAAAATATAGACAGTTATGAAGATGAATTGCGTGGTTTATCTCGTTACTTATTTTATCGTTGTCAGATATATTTTAGATTAATTATGTATAATGCAACTATGTTTGACCTAAATGCAAGGTACGTAGTTCCTACATATGATCCAACTGGTGACAACGACAAGGAAAGTATATTAAAAGATTATTATGACACTTTGGTATGGCTAGATAGAATGTCTTTACAAGGGAACTTCTTACAGGTATTAATTAATAACTTTATAGAAGATGTATTCTATGGATGCTGTTGGCTGGACGAAACCGGAATGTTTATTTTAAAAATTCCACCAGATTATTGCAGAATTTCTGGTAAATATTTTACTGGCGATTATTCTTTCTCTGTAGATATGAGTAAATATAAAAAATTCGAAGACGTGCTTGAATACCTTGGTGATCCATTATTATCAATGTATAAAAAATACGGTGGCAATAATCAAAATAAATGGCAACCTATGCCTGATGAATATGCTTTGTGTACAAAGTCAAGAGTTGAGACATGGGAAACTATTGTTCCAATTTACAGTGGATTATTTATTGATTTAATTGGTCTTTTAAATCTTGGTGATGTACAAGCTGTTGCGGATGAACAACAAATTTATAAATTAATTACAGCTACTATACCGACATTATCTGGTGCTGATGAACCAGATCAATGGGCTGTAAACATTGATTTTGCCGTAGATTATTATAATAAATTGGTTGATAGCCTTCCACCTTATATTGGTTCTGTGATAACTCCATTGCCACTTAATACAATATCTTTTTCTGATGATCAAACAACAGACACGACGAAGGTACAAAAAGCCACAAAAGAAGTGTTGAATACTTCTGGTGGAGCGCAAATACTTAATTCTTCTAGTATTTCTGGTGCTGAAGCATTTCGAGCTGCTACAAAGGCAGATACTGAATTAGCAATTTCTGCACTTTTAGGTCAGATTCAAGGATGGGTAAATAGAATGCTATCATACCAAGTCAAAAATGCGGCGAAGGTTAAATTTTTTGAAGTGTCTTCTTATACAAAAGATACTCTTAGAGAAGCCATGCAAAAAGATCTGCAATATGATAGTTCTAAAATGATATTAATAAATGCATTAAATGGGATTAGTGAACTTGATACCCTTTCGATGACTTTCTTAGCCAATGATGTATTAGATTTAAAGAATAAATTTGTTCCACTCGTATCAGCAAATACAGTATCCAACGCAAGTGACGAAGGTGGCAGACCAGAGGTTTCTGATTCAGAAATAAGTGACGATGGAGCTAAAACGAGAGACAGAAAATAATGAGGTGGTCATATGAAAGAAAAGTTTTTAAAAACAACAGACACTACTACCTCTGAAAACTTAAAGAAACTTGGATTTCAAGTAGTAAGTGAATTGAATGGAATATATATATTTTTGAATACTGACAAACTTCAGTTTTCAAATATAGATAAATCAAAAATACAGTATAGCAATATACTTACTTTTTAGCCACTCTTCTATTTCTTGAGTGGTATTTTTTATACCAATTTTTAGATTTTATAAATGAGGTCGAATGGATAATTCGATAAAGAGATTAACGGGACGGTTTACACTCTCCCATCTCTGCCTCCGTTTTTATGGAGGTGATTTATGAGTTTCAATAGAGAAACTGGTATGTACGAAGGATACATATATGTTATAACAAATGATATTTATCCTAATAAATTATATATTGGTCAAACATCACAAGAATTAATAACTAGATGGTATAGTCATGTTGGACAAGTAAAAAAACATTCGTCCACAGACAGATTGCATAATACAATGAATAAATATGGTATTGAACATTTTGCCATGGATGGATTAGAAAAATGCACTGCTACAACAAAAAAAGAATTGATTTCAAAATTAGATGATAGAGAAAAATATTATATTAAATTATTTGATTCTTTTCATAATGGTTTTAATCTTACTAAAGGCGGAAGAGACGGAAGCGAAAATAAAATGAGAGCTGTTAAACAATATGATATTAATGGTAATTATATAAACACATACGAATCTGTTGACAAATTAAAAGAAATATTTGGAAAGACATCTGTTATCTATTCTTGTTGCAATGGTGAATCAAAATATGCGTATGGTCATATTTGGCGTTATATTGAAAATGAATTAGAAGATTTTCCTTTACCAACGGACAACGAAAAAGAAGAAGCGTTGATAAGGTATTATAGTTTATTACAAATTGATAAATATGATTATCGGGGAAATTTATTACACGTATATAAAAACACAACGGAAGCAGCAAAAGCAGAAAATACAAAAAGGAGTTTTATTGTTGATTGCTGTATCGGTAAACGTGTTTATATAGGAATTAATATTTTTAGATTCCATCATGAACTCTTTTCATCTCATAAAACATATAGAGAAAAGCCTAAACTTGTAGAACAATATGATTTGAATGGAAATTTTATAAACGTTTATGAAAGTGTTCGAGAAGCCGGAAGACAATTAAATATAAACTATCAAGTTATTACACAAGTTTGTAGAAATGAAATAAAAACTGCTTATGGATATATTTGGAAATATGTTGAAAACGCTTTAGTCATTCCAGATTTACAACATAAAGGGAATTGTAAAAAAGTGTTTAAATATGACAGGGATGGAAATTTAATTAAGGTTTATTTAAGTGTTATTGATGCTAGTATCGAAGAGGATGTTTCATACACAACGATAATTAATTCGTGTAATCAACAAACTAATAGTATATTTTCCAATTATACATATTCACATGAAGAATTAACACCTCAAGAAGTTGAAAATAAATTTAGAAATAAAAAATCAAAAAGAATTAATATGTATACAAAAGATGGTTTTTATATTAGAACATTCGATAGTTGCATTAATGCTGGAAAATACATAGGACATAGAAATTCTTCAATACTAATTGGGGCATGTTGTAGAAAAAAGAAAGTATCTGGATATGGCTATAAATGGTATTTTTCAGATGATTTAGATCAGCCAGATAAAACAAGAATAATTACTTAGTAGCCTCGTTCTTTTTTGAATGAGGTATTATTATACCCATTTTTAGGAAAGGAGGAAATAATTAAAGCAGATGTCAAAAATTATAAAAAAGAAAATTTTAACTGAAGATGATTTGCTAAAATTTTGTCAAGACAAAAAATTTGCGAGATTTAATTCCAAAGACATTGGCTATCAGTTAGCCTTAAAAGTGCCAACTACTTTTGAAGTGGATAATATTGTAGATGATAATCATCGTGGAATGATGCGTCTTAAATTTCGAATTTTCCATACAGGACTTAATAGGAATAAAAGTTATGTATCAAAAGAGTCTGCTGAAAAAGCAATGAATACAATTGCTGATAGACCTGTATTGGCTGCAATACATCAGCTAGATGATGGAACTTGGGACTTTGAAGGTCATGAGATGGAAATTATCAAAAATGATAACGGAAATGAAGAACTTAGATACATTGAATCTCAAGTTGGTTCTTTCTCATCTGAGCCAGCATTTTGGGAACATGATGATGGATTAAATAAAGATTATGTATGTGCTTATGCTTATATAAGCGAAGAATATACTAAGGCATGTGAAATTATTCGTTCTAAGCAAGGCACAAAAAATAGCTGCGAGCTTTTTATTGACGATTTATCTTACAACGCAAAAGAAAAATATCTTGAATTAAATGATTTCTATGTGAATGCTTCAACATTATTAGGGAGTCGTGATGATGGCACAGAAATTCAGGAAGGCATGGAAGGTTCTCGTGCTGATATTGTAGATTTCAGTGTAGAGAATAACTCGGTTAAATTTAGCAAAGAAGAAAAATTGATTGAACTTTTAGAAAATCTAAATAAGACACTTTCTAATTTCAATAAAAAAGAACAGATTGCTGTTCAATCACAATCAAAGAAAGGAGGAACCGAATTGAATAAGAAACACTTTGAAGAGGAAGTTACTGAAACTGAGGAAGTAACTGAAACAGAAGAGTCTGAAGAGGAAGTGACTACCACAGAAGAAGAATCTGAGGAAACAGTTGAGGAAACCTCCGAAGAAGAAACTAAAACCACTGAAAAAGTAGAGGAAACTCAGGAAGTTGCCGAAGAGGAAACCGAAGATACCACTGCATCAGAATCTGAAACAGAAAGTTTTTCAAAAGATGAGCTATTCAATAAATTATTTGACATTTCTTTTGAAGATATCAGATACGCATTAAATGCATTATGTTCTATTTATAGAAATGATTCTGAATGGTGTTATGTGTCTCAGGTGTATGATGAGTATTTTATTATGCAAGATTGGGACAGCGACAAATATTATAAACAATCTTATACAAGAGATGAAGATAATATTGCACTTGCTGGAGAGAGAACAGAAATGTTTGCAATGCTTCTTACAGAATCTGAGAAGATTTCTATCGAAGAAATGCGTTCAAACTATGCAGAATTAAAAGCATTTAAAGAAGAAATTGAATTAAATGAACTTCGTGAAAAAAAGAAAGAAATTCTTGATTCTGAGAAATATGAAATTCTTGCACAGAAAGATGAAGAAGGAAAATTCGTAAATAAAGATTATGAGAAACTTGTTTCTGAAATGGATAACTACTCTCTCGCTGATCTTGAGACAGAAATTAAAGTTCTTCATTCTGATTATGTTTCTGAGCATGGTAACTTTGCACTTTCTAATAACAAAGAAAAGACAGCTACATCAAAGAAACAATTTGTAAATGTAAATAAAAAAGCTTCGAAACCTAGCAGATATGGAAAACTGTTTGCTGAAGAAGAAAAATAAATAAACAAAATAACTTTTAATTTTAAAGATCGCAACAAGCGGTCTTTTTATTTTGTAAAAAAACAAAAGGAGGAAAAATCAAATGGCTATTAAATATAAAATTGATCAGCATCATGTATGCTTCCCAACCAAAGTCCTTTCTGACAAAGTTGGTCGTGTATTAAACATGGTTATCAAAGAAGATACGGATAACGGTACAGTTTGCGGCAAAGGAAAATATGTAAGCTTTGACCAATATGAGGTTGCAGATGCACCAGCTGGTTTTGAAGGAGAAATTCTTGAGCAAGCTGCTGACGGAAACTGGTATGTAGAGGTTAAGAAAGTCGATCCAAATGCACCAGCAATTCTTATTTATGAAGTTCCTGAAATTGCAGAAACCTATAATAGTGAATTTACCAAAACTTCTAACTTCTTCAACGCAGCAACAGCCGAAAGAACAAAAACAGTTAGAGGACTTGTGCTTACAGTAACAGACGTTTATGAGCTTAGTGGAGATACATTTGACGGAACACCTGTAGCTGGTAAGAAAGTAACTGTTGAAGCTGGAAGTCAGAAACACAAAGTTTCAGAACTATAAAGAAGGGAGGAATAAGCAATGAATAAGATGAATTTTAGCGCACATGTGCTTAATGTATTCGATGAAATGAAAACTTCTTATGAAGAAGTAAAAAATCTGATGTTCGATTTATATAAAAATGAACTCGACGATGGAATTTCTAAGAGAGAGGCTGAAGATAAACTTAGAGAAGTATCTCTAAAAATTTTCGGTCTTACCAAAGACTCTTCTCGTAGAGAAAGAGAACGTGCTTACAGAGATCATGCTCGTCAGTATTTCGATGTAATTGAAGAAGTAACTGATTGGACAGTTTCTACAGGACTTAAAGAAAATGAGTGGTTCAACGCACTTGTTAATTACAGAAACCTTAAAGAGGGAGATACTAATCTTTTCGTTAATGAGCATGAGGAAGTAATTCTTTCTATAGCAAGAATGGGTAAGAGACATCACGATACAATGCTTCAGAGATTACCAGAGAACACAACATATTCTGTAGAGACGGATGTTTATGGTGCTGCTGTTGGTGCTGATATTGATAGATATCTTATTGGACAAGAGGATTGGACAAAACTTGTAGACGCTATCACTAAAGCATTTGTTGTAAAGATTCAAGAGCTTATCTTTGCTGAGATTCTTGAAGCACCAAAGAAACTTCCGGCACAGTCCGAGTTCGTACAAACAGGTGCGCTCAACACAACAAATAGAAAGAAATTCAATAAAGTTCTTCAAAATGTATCTGTTGCAAATGATAATGCAGATGTAGTTATCATGGGAACAATGGTTGCACTTCAGGAGCTTGAAAACCTTATCGATGTTAAATGGGTTGCTGATTCTCAGAAAGAAGATATTGCAAAGATGGGTCGCCTTGGAAATTACGGACGTTACACGCTTGTTGAAATTCCACAGAGATTTGCAAGAAACGATGTAACTAAGTCCATGTACAAGGATGACACTCTTTTCGTATTTGCAACTGGTGACAACAAACTTGTTGATATGGTTGATGTTGGTGAGACTCTTATCGAGGAAATCACAGAGCGTGGAACAGCTAATAGTAACATCGCTGATATCATGAAATACGAAGTTCAGAGAGAGCTTGGAGTATCTACAAGAATTGGTCGTTACTTTGGTTCATGGACCATTACTGACTAATCTAAGTAATAAAAATATATTAGAGGAGTAGTTTAACCGCTACTCTTCTATTTTTTAATGGAGGGAAAGCCATGCCGACAGCACGAGCAAAAAAGGAAACCGCTACTGCAACTAGAAAAGTAGCT
This sequence comes from Blautia sp. AF17-9LB, assembly GCF_003479185.1. Classification (NCBI taxonomy): domain Bacteria; kingdom Bacillati; phylum Bacillota; class Clostridia; order Lachnospirales; family Lachnospiraceae; genus Blautia; species Blautia sp. AF17-9LB. The sequence continues at coordinate 48,765 of NZ_QUGU01000017.1, read as the reverse complement.
ACTAAAGTTGAGACAAAAACAACCGTAGAAGAACCAATTGAAGAAAAAATCGAAAAAGAGAAAAAGGTATTTACAGATTCAGATTATATTCTGTGTCGATCAGTATGTTATGGTGGATTAAACATCACGTCTCAATCTGGAAATGTTTATGAATTCAAAGATTATGGATATGATTGCGAAATCAATTATCGTGACCTGGTTTCTTTGATTAGAAAAGGTTCAGACCATGTATTCTTACCAAGATTTGTTATCCTGGATGACGATTTACTGGAAGATTTTCCTACTGTAAAAAAAGTATATGAGAAAATGTATACAAGAAATGATTTGCTCAAAATTCTTGATATGTCTACAAGACAGATGGAAATGGAAATCAAAGAGCTGCCAGAAGCTACAAGAACCATCCTGGAACAGATGATTGCTACAGAGATTGCTAATGGTCATCTTGACAGTATTGCAAAAGTAAGAAAACTCAGTGAAATCTTTGATTCGGATTTTAATCTTCTAAGTGAATTATTTGTTAAATAAAGGAGGTTAAGATGATACTTCCTTATGAAACTATCTTTTCAAGGGCATTGGGAAAAATTGATGATCCGAAAGAATTAGCATTAAACTCTAATGATTTTTATGAGATTTACACCGAAAGACTACACAATGTACTTGGAGATGCAAGAATCAGAAGACTCTTCTCTTCTATTGTATTGGACGATGAATTTCAAGAAGTTTCTTTTAATCTTGTAAATACAATAGATGAAAGTTCTGATATTGAATATGTGTGTAAACTATTTGTTCTAGGGATTACAATTGAATGGCTCAGTCCAAGAGTCGATTCTTTGAATTATACCATTATGATGGTTGGTGGAAAAGAAGAAAAAATGCTAAACAATCCATACAGATTGCTTCAGACAAGATTAGAAAATGTACAGAAGGAATTAAGTAAGACTATTAGAGATCATGGTTATCTTTATAACTCTTATATTAATAATGGTATATAATATGGATTATTTATATGGAACTTTTTCTGACGAGCAAATAAAAAACGCAGCATGTTTAATGCACAAAAATATTCATAGATTACTTTTATATAAAGATAAGCTAGTGACAGACAGAATTTTTAATTCAGATGATGATTTTAAAAAATACTTTGAAGATATTCTATTTAAATTCGGTGGACTTAATACATTATTAGGTTATCCAAATGATATGCTGCTTTTAATTTCGACATTACAGGCGGCATACGATCTAATAGATAGTCCAAAATATAGTTATAGAATATTTAGAAAAGCTATTCTAGATTCTCATGGATATATTAAAGCTATGTTAGAGGAGGTAAATAGTCATGCCAAACCTATCAACAGCTAGACGTATATCAAGCATACGATTAAATGATGCAAAAACAATTGGTGAAATAACAAAAGAAAACTCAGATTTTCTTATGGAACAAACATTTGATCATGACATCCAGGCAAAAAAGTGTTATATATATGATTTTTACCATGATGATCAGCCAGATAAAAATCAGAATATGACTTATGACAATACAACCAAAACTCCAATTGATGCAAAGTTTATTATTAATTCTTATCAGTCTATAGATAAGGATCAGGTTCCTTATTATCTACAATTTCGTCCGTCTCAAAAATATTCTTTTTCCGAGAATGATGATTTGTATTATTATGAAACAGATTATCACGAACGGTATCTAGCCGATTTTCCGATTGGGTTATTCGTCGATATCCCAGATGATAATAAAATTTATCATAAATGGTTAATTGTTGGAAGAGAAATTGCAAACCAATTTCGGAAGTATTTAATTCTTCCATGTGATTATAATTTGACATGGATTGAAAAAACTGGTCAGAACAGAATCAAACGAAAAATGTGGGGAGTTCTTAGAAATCAAAATTCGTACACAACTGGAAAATACAGAGATCACTACTTTGCCCACCCAGACAACCAGGATAAAATCTGGTTCCCATTAAATCAAATTACTGAAAAGTTTTGGTATAACGATGATGTTAACAAAACAATGCGTCTTATTATTAGCGCGCCAACAGAACATCCTTTGGTATGGTCTGTAACAAAAATAGAAAACACAAAACCTGTCGGAATCCAAAAGCTTACAATTTATCAAGATTTTTGGGATGAACATAGAGATTATATTGAACGTGACGAAAACGGCAAGATTATTGGTATGTATGCTGATTATTATGATTCGTCTGTTATCCCTGTCGAACCATCAACGCCTGGAGAAATTGCCGGTATAAATAAAACAATTATAGCATCTTCCACCAATGTAAAAGTTGGTGGCAGTTACAAACTGTTTACTATAAAAATACTAGACGAGGATCACAATGACATATCTGATCAATATAAAGGAGGAGAATTTACTTGGAAATGCTCCGTAGAAAATAATGAATTATCTGATTATGTATCGTGGTCAAAATCTGGTTGTAAATATAATCAAATTAAAATGAAATTTATCAACGATCGAAATTATTTAGGGAAATTATTATTAATATCATGTGATGTTTCTTTAAATAATAACATTATTCGAGTTGCTGAAAATTTTGAAATTACTGTATAGGGGGTATATGAATGAATAAAATAAATGAATACTCCTTTCATACAAAAGATGATATGCTTAATAAATTACGCGCGTATACACATAATCCAGATGATGATAATATTCGTATTAAAAATCAAGTATATCAAATATTATTACACTGTCCAGAATTACTGTATGCAATTCATGATGCAGAGTTGGAATCCGAATTATTTGACGATGATGGAAATTTGAACGTTGATGAAGATGGCGAACCATTAGGTGAGTGGGATCGTTATTTTGGTGAAAATGCCCATATCCGTCCATACATATTTTTCCCAGAAACAGAAACAGATTCTAGGAATTATGTATGTTATCAAACAAGTTTTAGCGACTTAGCAAGATATAATAATTCTGTAAAAACACTTCTTCTTACTTTTACAATATTTATCCATGAAAAAGATGTCATAGATGATCTTACTGGTTTACCAAGACATGATCTAATTGCTGCAATATTGCGAGATAGATTTGCATGGATTGGAACTGAGGTTGAAAATCCGATTCCATCTTTGGATAAAGAATCAACGATGGATAATAATTATCTTGTGCGTACTTTGCAATATCAAATTATTACATCAAACAATATTACAAAAACAGAGAATGGTAAATCCTTCTATAGTAATAAAAGGTGGTAAATTATGGGGTTTGCGAATAATGATCTTGTACAAAGTGCAATTGAAGCACAGATAGCAAATGAAGAAAACAATGAAGAAGAATATTTAGATTTTAATCCTCTTCAACTATATTTTGGAGATGATTATGTAGTGAATGATAAAATCACAATTCATCAGCCATCAATTCAAGACTATATAACATACGGAGAAGAAAATATACAATCTGTTATTTATCCATTTATTTCAAATACAACAAAATGTCGTTTACAACTTTGGAACAATGGAATTGACTGGAATGATATCACAAATCAGCAATTGTTTTCCATTTTGATCAAAAGTATTGATTTGGAATATTCAAAACTGATGTTTGGTGATATTGATTTTCATGGTTTTTCTTTCTTTACCGAAGAAAAAGATGGAAAAGAAAGTGTTATTTTATATAATCCTATTCAAGATATAAAGATTGACGAACCAACACGAATTAAAATGTGTAAATATATTCAATATATGTTTCATGCATTTCCGCCAGAAGAGGAATTTACTTCTAGTAAGACTCTTAAAAGAGATCTTATTAATAGAGACAAACAGAATTTGCTGGCGATGAAAAGAGACAATTCTTTAAAACCACCAAATCTATTATCCATGATTTCTTTCTATCTGAATCACCCTGGATCGAAATATAAAAAGAATGAACTGCGCAATGTTGGAATTGTGGAATTCTATGATAGTGTACAAAGACTTCAAATTTATGAATCAACACATGCTGTCATTAATGGCAGTTATTCTGGATTTGTTGATACATCAAAAATTCCAAAAAATGAATTTAATTTCATGCGAGATCTTAAAGGATCTGCATGATTTTTTTATACAAAAATTTAAGGAGGAAAAACAAATGAGTTTTAAATTAGGTGACAAAATCTATAAAGAGATTCTATACTTTTACGCAGAAGATAAAGGTACTGGTATTCCACAATATGTACTCACCCAATTAAGTGATGCAAATATTGAAATCACTGCTGAATCTACAGATGTTACCGATAAAAATGGCAATCTTGTAAAGAAGATTTGGAAGTCTAAAGCAGGTACTTTTTCTGCAACAAATGCTTTTGTTAACACCAATATCGTTGCTGCATCTTCTGGATCTCAGCCAATCTTTGCATCTAAAAGTGGTAAAGTTAAAATGCCAAGACTGATGCATGTTAAAAATGGTGTTAAAACCGTTACGATTACCGGATATGTAGAAGGTTCTGTAAAAGTAGCTCAGTATTTTGGTGATGGTTCTATTGGAAAAACATATACTATGGATACGACTGCCGCTACAGATAAATTTTCTATTGCGAAAGAAGGTGCTGTACTAACTCTTCCATTAGATGAAGATGCAGAAATGTTCTTTATTCGCTATGACCGTGAAGTAGAGACAGGTGCTGTAATCCACAACAGAGCAGATAAATTCCCAACATCTGTATACGCAATTATGAAAGCTACATACTACAATCCATGTAAGAAAAATGATCTAAAAGCAGATTACATTGTAATGCCATCATTCCAGGTATCTCCGGAAACCACTGTTCCAATTAGTGCTGACACTGCAACCATGGATTTCAAAGGCGATCTAGAGATCGAATATTGTGGAGATGACAAGATTCTGTATAGCGTTTACGATGCTGATGAGGTTGACGAAGACTGATTCTAATCAGAAGGGAGAAATAAATGGCAAATAACAGAGTATGCCTTACTTGTGGTAAGGCTTATGAGTATTGCGGATATTGTCCTACGAGCAAGAATCTCCCGATGTGGATGAATCTGTTTGATACAGAAAATTGCAAAAATGTTTTTGAAACTGTAAGCGATTACGCTCAAGGTGCAATAAGTAAAGAAACAGCAGTTACCGACCTATCATTATGTGATTTATCAAAAGTTTCTGCATACAAGGAAAATATCCAAAGACTTGTATCAGAAATTATTGATAATAAGAATGACAAAAAAGTTACTGCGACTAAAAAAAGAGAACAAGCTGTAAAGATTGTTCCAAAATCTAAAGTGAATAAAAATAGTGTTGATTGATATATGAGAATTATAGGGGTACGTATATATCAATTATATGCACCCCTATTTTTTACGCTTATATGTCAGGAAGGAATAAAAGGAAAAATGAAGTTTGATAAAGAATACGCGACTTCTTTTGTTGACGAGTATAAATATCTAAAAGAATACGGTATTCGTTATGAATTCGTAAAGGTCGATGATACCGGAAAAACTGTTTGGAAATATAAAAAGACACCGGAATTATTTGAAGCATTGAAAAATTTTTACATCAACAATGAATATTATGATTAGCAGGTGTGATTATGAAAATTTATTTAGATAATGCTGCCACTACTCCATTAAATCAAGAGACAAAAGATTATATTATATCTATTTTAGACGATTATTATAATCCATCCAGTGCTTATCAGGAAGGAAGAAATATTCGAAACAAGATTAACGAAGCAAGAAAAAATATTGCTGATTTTATTCATGCAGATGAAAGTAATATTTTGTTTACTTCTGGAGGATCGGCGTCTAATACGTTAGCAGTCAAAGGATATAAAGACCAAAATGACTGTGTCATTCTGTACTCTCCTATTGCGCATAAATCAATTTTAAATTATGTAAAAACAGTTAGAAATGCTATTCCATTAAAAGTCAATGGACAGGGCGAAATTGATTTTGATGATTTGAATTCTCTTCTTTCTATATATCATAAAAGAAGTTTTGTGGTTATGGATTATGCTAATAGTGAAATCGGTACAATACAAGATGTAAAAAAGCTCACTGATTTGATCCATTTTTATAACGGGAGAATTTATGTTGATTGCACTGGATCGATCAGTCAAATTCCACTAGATGTCAAGAAATTGGATATTGATATTGCAGGATTTTCTGCGCATAAATTAGGATCTTTAAAAGGGTGTGGAGTTTTATATAAAAAGGATAATATTCAATTGTCTCCTATTATATATGGTTCACAAGAATATGGGCTTTTTGGTGGGACAGAGAACACACTTGGCATCTTAACTCTAGGATACGTTGTACAGCATTATAATTATGATCAATGTACACCAGAAAAACGTGATTATCTCGTGAAAACATTATCAGGATTAGTTCCAAATTTTTTTGTTGTTGGCTCGTATAATAATAGATTGCCATATAATTTATTCTTGTGTTTTGAAGGAGTATCTGGTGAAGCATTAATGACCTTACTTCATGAGTATGGTGTAATTGTATCTACTGGATCTGCTTGTAATTCTGGAAGTTTGAAATCATCTGATACCTTGCTTGCCATTGGAATGAAAGAAAAATATATTCATAATGGCATCCGTTTAACTTTGTGCGGATCAGAAACAAAAGAAGAATTAGATTACATATGTAATCAAATAAAAAATTGTGTCATGACATTGAGGAACTTAACATAGGTTGCTCATGGTTATGGGCGTAAAAGTGTATTATCACTCTCCTATCATATCAAAATTATGGAGGGCAAAATTATGAGAAATATTAACTGGCTCGTTAGAGTAAAAAATAAAATGTTCTGGATTTCATTAATTCCAGCGGTAATCGTACTTATTCAAACTATTGCTGCAGTATTTGGTTTCACAATTGACTTGAGCGAGTTTGGAGACAATTTAGTTAACGTTGTTAATGCAGTGTTCGTAGTATTGGCAATTTTAGGTATTGTAATTGATCCTACGACAGCAGGTGCTGGTGATTCAGAGAATGCTATGACTTATACAGAGCCAAAGGCTTAGAAAGTGTAGGTGTAACGTGGAACCTATACGTGATTTTTTTGGCATAGACTGGAAGGCGTTCGGAATAACAATCTTTGTAGCGTTGCTAGGATTCCAGGCAATTATTCAAGTATTACATTGGTTTTTATTTGAATTCTTTGGAATAGAAACTAAAGCTATGCGTGAGAAAAAAGAAGAACATGAGTTACTACTTTTTACTCAGCAGAAGATCCAAGATTTGGAAATCAGTCAAAAAAATGATGAGAAAGAACTCCATCGTAGTAATAAAGAGCTGAAAGAATGTATTGAAAACCTGACAAAGATGTATGTAGATAAGGAAATTGATGATATTCGTTGGGAGATATTAGACTTCTCTTCTGCTGTAACATGTGGTCGAAAATATAATCGTGAAACTTTTGAACATATTTTTAGAATGTACGAAAAATATGAAATGATTCTTCAAGAAAATCATTTAGAAAATGGACTTGTTACTGAGAGTATGGAAGTAATCAAAGAAGTTTATCATAAACAGCTCAAAGACGGAGTTATCAAATAAAAGATGAGTTTCATTCAATAATATGACCGCGAATTATCGCAATAAAATTCGCGGTCAATAAAAGAGAAAGAAGGTCTTTATATGTTAAAAAAATTATACAACAAATTTATAAGTATGATTGTCGAAAAAACAAAGCAGTCAATATATAAAGACATGAAAAGTGATTATGATAAGTTGTTAATCAAAGATTAATCACCGTCTGTTTGAGAGGTGAAACAATATATTTGGATTTATAATATGCTTAAAATTTGGAGAAAAAGCAAAAACATTAGGATTTGGAAAAATCCTTAGATATACTAACGCTTGTATCCGTAATATGTAAATTAACAGCGGAGAAGATTTCTAGGGAAAAAGAATATGTCATATGAAAAAGCTGTAAATTTTGTAACAGATAGTATCAATGAAGTAAATCTTAAAATAAAAGAATAATTATAATATTTAAAAGGAAGTGATTACAATCGCTAGATCTAAATTTAACGTAGATAAGGACACAAGCAAACGTACTTATAATAATATAACTTTTGATTCAATTTTAGAAATGAAATATTATCGTGATGTGCTTTGCCCATTAGTGGAGAGTGGCGATGTGGTGGATTATGAATTACAGAAGCCATATGAGCTACAACCAAAGTTCAAACACGACGGAAAAACTGTTCAGCCAATAAAATATGTGGCTGATTTTTTTATTGTCTATAAGGATGGACATGAAGAAGTTATTGACACTAAGGGATGCCCTGACAGTGTTGCACTGATTAAAAGAAAACTATTCTGGTACTGCTATCCAGATGTTAACTATAAATGGATTTGTTATTCCAAGATCGACGGAGGATGGCAGGAATACGAGATCGTGAAAAAGAATCGGGCAGAAAGAAAACGTAAGAAAAAAGAAACTCAAGAGGCAAACAATGTATTCCAGTGAAATAGATGATATTTTAAAAAAGAGAAATTATTGTTTGCCATCACACTTGTATTTCAAAATAGTAGATAATTCTTCTCAAATTTGTCAGGTGAAGTATGATGCTTATTCTGATAAATATAGTATTCATACAGATGACGGATATCATTGGGAAGTTAGAGTTTATCAGGAATAAAAAGGAGAAAATAAATGATTACAAAATATGTAAAAATTAAACCGGTTATTACACTTGCAGATGAGAAAAAAGCAATTGACTTCATTGTAGATTATATGTTTGAAGGCGGTGAGTATACACCGTGGAATAAGGAAGCTGCACTTATTACTGCTATTGCTGTTTATTTTATTGACGGTGTTGAATTTGAAAAAGACGATGTAATCTATGATTGTGTTATGCAAGACCAAAATCTTCATGCGCATGTAAATAAATTTTTCTATAATGTAGATAAATCAGATAAGAAAAATGATATTAATTTTACGTATATCAATACCAAAAACCATGTGATGGAAAGTGTACAAAAGATTGTAGATTTTAAACTACAAAAAATGATTCATTGTACGGATGAAAAACATGAAATGTATACGGAAATTGCAGAAATGGCAAATGCTGTAGCAAATATTGGACGAAATGTTCAGATTGCTGCAAAACCTGTTCTTGAAAATCCAGAAAGCATTGGAATGATTATGAATATTCTTAAAAAAATGAATGAAAGTAAAATGCTTAACGCAAAAGCAATTCGAGATGTGATGGTTGATACCGTAATGGATGTACAGAAAAGAATGACAGGAAAATAATAAATAAAGCAAGAATACATTAAATCTTCTGGCAGTCAAATGCCAGGAGATTTTTTAATTTATCAATATGGAGGTGGTGGTAAAAATGGGTAATATAACAAAGGAACTACAAAAGCTACTGAAAGATTACAATAAAAAAGTATTACAATCTGTTCCTACAATGGCACGTCAAATTGCAACTGATGCAGAACCAGAATATAGAAAAATTATTAATGAATCAATTAATCAATATTATGCAACACACAAAGGAGACTTTAGCGAGGGTAGATTAGAAAACATGACTGGCAATATAAGTGCTGAAGGTTCATCTATAATTTTTGAAGATACAGAAGAAAACGTTCCAAATTATCACGGATTCTGGGGACAAGAACTAACAAACGAAGGTGTGTTTGATTTGATGTATTTAAAGGGTGAACATGGTAATGGTAAGTGGCATCTTGTAGATACTACTCCTCCACCATTTGATTATGTTGAGCAAGAACTGGTCAATGGTAGATTAGATAAAATCATTGATAATTCAGTACATAAAGTGCTTGATAATATAGAATTATAAAGGTGGTGAAAAAATGCCAAAACAACATACAATTAACCTCGAAGCTGTTATAAAAGCTGCACTGGATAAAAATAGCGAAAAAATAATCGATGATTTTGAGAAGAAAATTACTGAACCAAAAGAGATTAATATCAAAACAGATGAAGCATCTAAACAGGTTAAGAAGCTGTCTGATGAGATTGAAAAAGAACAAAAGAAACATACTCAAACGTCTAGAAAAAGAAATAAAACTAAAACAGCTACTGAACAAAGTACTCCAAAAAACGCAGATAAGTATGTACAATCAACAATATATGATAAAAAAGGACGTCCATCTACTTCTCATTCGTATACGTATGCTGATGGAAAACAACAATCTTATAACAAGAATGGTAAGTTAACATCTGAGAAGCAGACCGTCGTTGATCTTCAAAAAGCATATTCTCAGTTAAATAAAGACGTAACAGAATATTATTCATTAAAGACAAAAGAAGCAAAAGGCAAAGTAGCCACAGAGGATAAACAGTATGTTAAAGGTCGGATTTCTGATTTAGTTAATGAAATGTCTGCAAACCGAAAATATATTGCAGATGCAAAAAAGCAAGGTTTTTACAATGATGAATTGGAGCAAAAAGCTTTTAATCATTTTCGTAGAAAAGCTAATGGCTACAACACGTATGTCGATGAGAAAAATGCTACAATCAAAGCTTATGGAAATGATGACAATACTGCTATTCGTCAGGGACAGCGTTCGAAACAACTAAGTAATTATGCTGGACAATCTACAGATGCAATTGAAAGAGCAAGAACGCTTGATACAACTATAACAGGTTTGGAAAAAGAATTATCAAACCTTGTTTCTTCTGGCACATCAATGGATCAAATTAAGTCAAAATTTGATGAATGTACTTCTGCTGGTAAAGAATTTAAAAATGTTATGACTCTAGTCAATAGCACTATGGAGAAAACATCTAAAAAAGATACCGTCATTGGAGATTCAAATGCAGCAAAGCTTCAAAATGCCATTGATAAAAAAGTAGCTCAAGCAAAAAACCTTGTCTCAGATAGTTCAATGAAACAATTTGACGCAAAAGTTGAAAAGCTTAAATCTCAGTACGCTGGACAAGATGGTTCTGCAGACGTTTTATCATCTTTAGAAAAAATAGTGAATACCATACATGACAAACAGGCTAGTATAAAAGCAGAATTAGCAAAAGGATCTTCTGGAAATTTAACACAAATTGCTTCGGATGCTGATATTTTGAATGCAAAGCTTAATGAAGTTGAAACTACCGCGAAAACGCTTGGAACTTCACTTTCAAAAAATCTAGATGGTACCACACTTCAGAGAACTATTGATAAAATTGATAATCTTGTAAAAAATTCCGACGGTTTTGCAAGCAAATCGCAATTAGAAAAATTAAAGACTCTACGAGATTCTTATACTAATAGTGATTCCGGAATTACAAAAGCGGTCAACTATGATAATTCTAAAATCATTTCTAACATCGAACAGGAAATTAATGCCCGTAAAAAATTAGCAGAAGTTCAGAAAGAATTACAAACTGGAACATATTCCGCAACAGAAGCTGGATATAAAAATACTCTTTCTAAGTATGTGGGGCAAACTTCTGAGTCACTGACTCGTGCAAGAGAAAGTCTTAAGCAGTTTAAAGAGATTCGTGAAGATTTTCAAAAATCATTAAAAGATACGAATGTTTCTGATCTTAGTGATGAAGAGGTTGAGCGTCTTAGTAAAAATCTTCAAAAGATGACTGAAGAAGAAGAAAAATATAAAACTGCGATAAAACAGGTCAAAGCTGAAGAAACTGCAACACTAGCACCTGGGGTCGCTTTACGTGCGTCAAATGAGATGCAATCTTATATCAATAACAATAGTAAGGCATGGAAGAAATATAAGGCGCAGCTTGAAGAAGTTCGTGATGCTTATAAAAATGTAACAACGGAAGGGCAAAAGTTAGAGGTTGATGCTAAAGCAAGAGATTTGAAGGCAAAAATTTCTGCTGAAGGATTAACAGGAGCAAACATTTGGCAAGATACAAAACGTGCTATTAATCAAATTGCTCAATTTACGGGAATTTACGGCATGTTGCAGAATGTCGTTATGGAAATTCCATCAAAGGTTGTTTCTAATGTAAAGGAAATTAATGATGCTCAAATTGAATTAGCAAAAGTTGCAAGTGATGCATCGGAGAGCCAATTAAGTCAGTACTGGGATAAGGCTGCTGAAAGTGCCAAGAAATATGGTGCTACAGTTAGTGATGTAATTAGCAGTACTGCGGATTGGAAACGTCTCGGAGCTTCTCTTGATGACGCAAAAGAATTGTCTGACATGACTACTCTTCTGCAACGTGTCGGAGATAACATGACCCAGGAAACATCCTCTTCTGGTCTAATTAGTGCATTGAAAGGTTTTCAACTAAAAGCAGATCAAGCACAACATATCGTAGATGTGGCAAATGAGGTAGCCAATACGCAGCCTATTGATACAGCAGGTATTTTTGAAGCAATTGAAAGATCTGCATCATCTCTAAAAGCCGCTGGCAATACGTATGAACAGGGTGTTGCGCTTGCCAGTGCAGCGAATAGTGTAATTCAAAATCCGGAAAAAATCGGGACAGCACTAAAAACGATCTCAATGCGCATAAGAAGCGCCGAAACAGATCTTGAAGAAGCCGGTCTTGACACTGAAGGAATGGTAACTTCTACTGCCAAGCTTCGAAAAGAAATGCTTGCACTTAGTGGCGTAGATATTCTGAAAGACAAAGATACTTTTAAGTCTACTTATCAAATTCTTGATGAGTTAGCAAATAAATGGTCTGATTTAACAGACATCCAGCAGGCAGACTACACTTGCCTGTATGTACAGAAATGTGCATAAGAGAACACATCTAAAACCAGTAAAACCTAATGCTCTATCACTACAATATGGATGAAACATGCTGATATGAATGTAACGAAAGTAAAACAACGATAGAGATTCTATATGGTCAAAAGCCTAAGTAGAAATTTTGCTAATTATTTTAAATTAGAAATGGTAGCTTGGTCGCAAAGTCCCGAATAGGGATGTGTCAAACGAGTACCCCAACGTCAGGGGGGAGAAATCCTTAATGTAGGGCTTAATCGCTAAATGAAGTCTGAAATGGTGTGACTGCTATTATTCTTAAGATGAATAATGTGGTTAAAAAGTACTCTGATCTTATATGCGAGTATAAGAATTATTATCTGACTCAATAATAATTGGTATAGTCTCAAGCGAGGGCTATATTAACAAAAAAATATGAAGTGTAACTGAGTTGATCGCAGGAAAAAATCAAGGAGCGGTAATGAGCGCACTTATGTCCCAGTTTGACATTGCTCGTCAAGCGCTTAATACTGCGATGAACGATTCCGAAGATTCCGCCGAAAAGGAATTAACTAATTACCAAAAGGGTAAATTCGTATACCCGTATGTACAGAAATGTGCATAAAGAACACATTTAATTGCAGGTAACGCGTAAAGCCTTACACCACAATAATGGAGAAATCATATTATGATGGGACGAAAGTAGAAACAACGTAAGGATGATATATGGTCAAAAGCCTAAGTATCGAGTTTACTGATTTTATATAAATCAGGAATTGCTGTTCATGCAGGAAAGTTCCCTAACGTTATACATTGATCAAATGTTAGTTAAGTCGAGGGAAAATCTTCAACGACTAGAGCCATATCGGGAATTAGAAAATATTCTTATTTATGTAGAGAATATTAAAAATAAGAGTGGAAATCTCGAATATCTAATTCAATACTCGTAGGGCGTAATCGCTATAAACGTAGGTGAGATCCCTTTAAATCGAAAAGGTGTGACTGCTGCTCTTCTATTTAGAGTGTGGTTAAGAAATAGTCTACTCTCATGCGAAGGTATGAGTTTGTTGTATGTTATTTCTATATATAATATACAACAAAACAATAATTAGCGACTATTGTTAATATAACGATCGATTACAGTCTTGAAAAATTCAAGGCTACATTCCAAGAATTTTCAACTTCTGTTCTATCATCAGACACTTTCAAGGCTGTCATAGATAGCGGAACACAATTCTTAGAAATTCTTACTAAAATTACTGAAACACTTGGGCCACTTGGCACAGCTTTAACAGCACTTGGTGGTTTCAAATTTATATCAAGCATAGGTTAGCCAAAATCCTGGCTATAGTTTATCGTAAACTGGCTTATCAATGCGGAGAATATCATAGCAATGGAATGATATTTCAACGTAGGGAGATTAGTGCTTGTAAAAAATAAATAGAGGATTAATTCGTCGAATTCGCTATTCTGCAATAATGCAGTGAAATGGATGAAAATTCCGCGAGAACGCACGAGCCAACCTGACTACGTATAGTAATATGTGAAATGTTAGCAGCAATTATGGAATTAAAGATAATATCATAATGACGAGCGAAGCATATGAAAGTTAGGAGGAGTAGAGAGAACACCCTTCCTCCAGCGTATATAATGCCATAGTTTATATGCGTTGAATGCATGTTCCACGGTACGCGAAAGTTGTGATGCTTTCTCATCACACGCCAGCTTCTATCCTATTTCTGGCGTTGTTGGAAAATAATAGGAAAATTATATAGGTATTTATCGTAAAATTACAATATCAATGGAGGATGTGAAAGCCTGGAATCTAAATCTGAATTAATTTTTAAAACATTAAAATCTGATCCTGATGGTATTATTGATGCAAGTGTAACTATAATTGGAAATAAAGACGTAAAAGATGAATCTTCTGATCAAGCATTTATCTTAGATCCTAAAAAGCAAATGATTTTTTCTCTCGTAATGTAAAATCTAGCATAGATGCTATTAATCGTTTTGAGAACAGAAAAACTAAAAACGGTAAAAATAGATGATTGACAAATGGAAGTCATACAAAATATCCATATCGAAATATAGTACATCTATAGGATGTGCGTGGGCTGAAATGTGCCAGTAAACATTGAATTGAGGAGAGTATGGAAATATAACTTTCCAATACTCTCCTCTTCCACTTCTATAACATTTTCAACAAAAATGTCACAAAGAATAACAACGCTATAGCCCACCAGGGCCATGGCTGCATACTTCTTCTGACTCTAATTTTCCATGACATATCTTTTATCCTCTTTTTTTAAATAGTTCAAATGAAAGTAGGTGATTATTATCAATATAAAAAACATAACACAAGAAGCGGATTCCTTTAGTATAAAAATTACAGATCCATCGGAATATTATCGAAAAAATTGTAAACCATATGATAGCGGAGAAATTTCAAAGCATACAACTCCGATCACTTATGTTGATTACGAAAAGAATTATGAAGTAATCCTTGATAAAGATGGCAAACAATTACCACCACTTTCTGCGGGATCAGATAAAGTTAATATCGAATTAATATTCAAAATGTTTGAACAATTCCCAATGCATCAGGTCTAAGTGTTCCTTGGCTTTTTCATACGTAGTCATCTTTGACAAATCATAAAATAATTCTTTAAAAGCGGGAAAATCCTTTACTAATTTATTTGTAATACAATAATCTAATGTGATTTGATTATTCATTCCTATACACAACATAACTTCCGCACAATATCGAAAAATATGATAATAATCAACTACGTCAAATGATTCTATGTAATTTTTATAATTATTAATTTTAGTAAAGTCCTGAAATTCTTCTATAATATCTTCTCTGGAGTAATATTCTGGCATTGCATAAGCATATATCTCTCTTCCAAGTAATAAAGAACGGTATACTGCGTGAAATTCACTCCACAAACGGAATGTTTTATATATTTCATGATTTTCAAAATTATCCCAGTTTCCATCGCAAAAGTCATTTACGAATAGCATTGAATCAAAATAATGGATAAGCTCATGCACTATTGTAATTAACGTTGCAGGTGGATTTTTTATATAATTAGGATAGTTTATAAAAATAGCACCATTTTCGCCAGGAACATATAATCCCTCTGGTTCTTCGGATAATTCAACTTTTTCATTTTGATATTGTAAACGATCATGCATAATATCGTCTGAAAAAAGAATGGTTAAATTATGAGATTTTATTTTATATAGCTGTTCACACATACTTAGGCATAAATTAACGGATCGATTCATTGAATCGTCTTTTTCAAATATACTCATGTTTTATACCTCACATAGAATAGTTTACCACTTATAACCACAATTCTTACATTCAAACTGACTCTTAGCGGTTTTACTGAATAATCCGAATAATCCAGCGCCTACAGCTTTCTTAGCTGCTGAAATTTTGATGATGTCGGTAGAACCGCAAGTCGGACAGTGAGGTTGGTTGGCAGATGGTGTGGTAGTGGACTGCTGAACTACTGGTTGGCTCGGTTTTTTACGCTCCTCTTCTGCCCATTCGTGTAATTTGCGGCGGAAATTTTGATGAGCTTCTTCACTATATTCATCTGTTTTACCGCAACGTTCTAAAAGAGAATAAATATAAGAATCTTTTTCTTCATTTGATTTCATATTTAACGTTGCTTTTAGAGTTACATCTCCATCTTCATCTGTTTGAAACATAGGAAGATGGCAGTATTCACACATAATTTCGCCAGCAATGCTATTCATGTCGCTCCAATAACCGCATTTAGGGCATACAAATGTTTTTGAAAAGTCTGTAAGATTGGCGTCTTTTACGTATTTGGCTATTGGGAAACTACAATCAGGACAAGTTTCTGCATATTGACTTAAAATTTTTCCACATTCAGGGCAAAAAACTTTACTCATATAGATATTACCTCCGTAAATATTTCCTAGTTGAGTTGAAGTCTATACGACATCACTTTAGCTTTTTGCAAATGGTATATAGAAAATTAACAATTTCGCCCATACCTGTAATCAGCAAACCACCGATAACAGATACAAAAAGATAAAAGAAAAAGCTAGAATAAGAAAGATAACCATAATCATCTTTTCCTATTAAGAAAGATCCAATAAAACCACCTACTAGAACAATTATTCCCACAATCTTCAATGATTGTCCAACAAGCGTTGTATAAATTTCTTCCGATGTATTGGATGTTGCCGGAGTTTCAATCTTTTTCCCGCAAGATGAACAAGTTCCTTGGCTCTGCTCTTCTGCTGTTAATTCCTTGCCACATTCTGTACATTTCATAACGTTAAATCTCCTTATCATTCATTTGTTGAAAAACTTATCATCATCGTTTTAATACAGGGACGATAAAACAATTCAATTTTCATATTGGATAGTTCATCCCAATCATATACTTTTAAATCATTTTCAATATCGTAATGATAAGTGTTTTTACCATATAATTTATCCATTTTTTCAACTATATGATCTAATTGAGTATTATCTAATTCAACATTTTCCGCACTCCATATTAAAAGTCCTAGTTCATCATCATCTTGGTCGTTAGCTATCAATAATAACTTTCCATCTATATTCCATATTTTAACAGAATTGTTTACCAACATTCCTTTATGGTCAGATGTTGAACTTATTATGTATTTTTTAGATTTATTAACAGTCGAAATATCCTTTCCAAAGTTCGAATAATATTTTTTAAAAGGATCAGCGTCATGAGTAGTGAACGATTCTTTCTTAAGGAAAAGGACTGCAAAGACTAATATTACTATACCTATACCTAATACAATTCTTTTATTTTCATTGTCTTTTTCATGCGACTTGTCATAGTATTCCTTAATATTGTATCCGCATGACGGACACCTTTCAGCAGAATTAGAAACATTTTCACGACCACATTTTGGACATTTGATTAATGCCATGTAGTTTTCCCTCCCCACATTATACTAAATATTGTGAACCAATTTATTTTTCAGAAATGTTTAATGTACAATCATATTGTGGTTTATAATTATTATCCAAACCAAATTCGACTTCTACGGGACTTTTATCATCTGGTAAAACCCAAACCAACTGTGTTTTTAATGTTCCACCATTTTTTACACCAGTAAACGCATTAGAATAATCGAATATTCCTTGTTCCGATGTATTTCCAGGACTATCTAATTCAACACCATTCTGATAAATCTTTACAAGGCATGGTGTGTTATTGATAAAATTTCTAGCTTTATCCAGATTATTTGTGTATTCAAAATCCATTACTAATACGATTCCATATGACGGGGATTTCAAAACAGATGTATTTTTTAATATTGCATACGAATTATCATTTCCAATTTTTTCTGGTACATTGTCATTCAGCCACGATATATTATAATCGGATTCTTTTGTTTCTTGCGATTTATCTTGTTTATCTTCAATGTCTTTGCCGCCAGTTAAAGTTAATGTCTTTGAATATGCAGGATCGTAATTTGAATCTATTCCAAAATCAATTTCAACTGGGTTCATCGTATCTTTAAGAACCCATACAAGTTGCGTATTTATTATTCCTCCATCTTTTACATTTGTAAATGCATCACTATAATCATAAATACCCGCTTCGGATGTTATCCCTGGTCTATCTAATTCTATACCATTTTGATATGGTTTTACATCACAATTGCTATCATTAATAAAATCTGATGCTTGCGCAGTATTGTTGGTATATGTAAAATCCATAATCAGTAATGTGCCATATGAAGAATTAACAATTCTTGTATCTTTAATTAGTGCTTTTGAATTATCATTTCCAACTTCTATTGGTACTTCACTATCTTCCCATGAGCATGTTACATTTGACACTTTATCTGTTGTTAAATTGCTTGATTGATCTGAAACGTCTATAGCTGTGTCAGTCGTTTCATTATCTTCTGAAATAATCTGTTCGATGCTATCAGTATTAACTGCCTCTTTGATTACACTAGAAGCTGATGTTGCAGATGATTGTCCACAACTTGTAATAAAAAAAGAAAAGCATAAAAGACCTGTTATCCGTATTGTGTGTTTTCTTTTCATGTATTTTCCCATCCGCTTATTTATATATTTGATAATTTTAAATTATACCACAATTGTTATATAAATCCAACATTTCTAGAGGTGAATATAAAATGTACGATAGTATTTTAATTGATTATGGGTTTGAAAAATTCCACAAATATGTTATGGCAAATTCAATCATAGATTATCCATTTCCGCAGACTGATTATCCTTCCATATATACTGATCCATCTACTCTTACTGAAGAGCAGCGTGTGTTACAGGAGAAAATGAAATGTCTTGTGAAACAGGTAAAAGTAAATGAGGAATGATTCTAAAATTTATATCCGCAATTTTTACACGTAAACTGTTTTCCAATTTTATCAGATGCAATTCCAAACATGCTGGTAGAAAGCATACGCTTAAACATGCCAATCTTCTCGATATTTGTGGATTGGCATACTGGACAGTGGTGTTGATTAGTGGATTGTTGAAGTTCATGACTTGCTTGTTTCCTTAAATTTTTTCTGTATTCTTCTTCTTTTAGACATCGTTTATTATATTCATTTTCATCAAATTGATCGTCTACTCCAAGTTCTTTTAAATCGTGAAGAATATCTTCTTTGCTTTCTCCATGGTGATTAAAGAAATCAACAATCTCATATTTTGTTTGAATAAATGGGATATGACAATATTCACAACTTACTCTTCTGTATGGAGTAAAATACAAAGCTTCTTTGTCACCACATCTCGGACAGATAAAACCTTTAGTAAAATCATTAATATTATTTTCTTCAAGATATTTTTTTATTGGTCGTCCACAATGAGGACATATTTCTGCGTGGATACTTACATTCTCATTACAATCTGGACAAATTATTAAATTCTGAAAATCCATAGAGATAATACCTCCTTATATATCAAATTGATTACATTATATCATAATTATTATATAAATCCAACATTATACAATAATTTTATTTGCAGTTAAAAAATTTAGGTGATTTATTTGGTAGTTTTGGAGAATTAAACTTACTGAGAAATAAATATGGAAAAAACTCAACATTTGACACATTAAGCAGTACACTACAACAGTCTTTTAACGAGTCTTTTAAAGTTGGGAAAAATGGAATTAGTGAATTTTCCACAGAGCAAATTAAAACTAAAGCATCTGTCATGGGCTTAAACGATGCGTTGACAAAACAAGCATTATCTCTTGCGAATGACGCTGATTTATATCAAAAAGCTGCGGCAGGTAATCTTACATTTAGTAAGGCTATAGAATTAAATATAAATAATGCAAGCGATTTAGTTGACGCCTTGATGAGTAGTAATTCTGAAGTCTTAAAAAAATATAAAGATAACGATATTGCTGATATGATAGCTAATTCAGGTGAAAAAGGCAGCGCGGCATATAATGAGTTTGTTAAAGATCTCATTGATAATAATCAAGATTTAGGTGACTCAATTGTTGAATTAGCACCCAAAGTAGAAACCACAAAATCCGCATTTTCTGGTTTATCAAACTATTTTAAAGGTCTTCTTGCTACATTTACAAATCCGATTTTCCTTTTAACCACAGCAGTTACCGTAGGCGTTGCAGCATGGCAAGGCTACAATCAATCTGTCCAGGAATCCATCCAGCACACGAAAGACTCCATAGCAGAGATAGAGGAACGTAATAAGTCTATTGATGACAATATTAGTAAAGCACAGGAACTAAGGGATTCTCTTGATTCTGGTACTCTTACGGAGCAAGAAGCATACAACACGAAGAGTCAATTGCTAGATATCCAAAGTCAATTATCAGACTCTTATGGAGAACAGGCGGATGGAATTGATCTTGTAAATGGCAAACTCGATGAGCAGATCGAGAAGATGCAGCAGCTCAAAGTTGAAAATGCGAAAAGTTGGCTGAATGATTCGGATAATGAGAAGAATTACGAAAAAGCTAAAAAGAAAATGACCAAAGATGATTATGAGTCATTCTTTGGTAATACACCTACTTTAGCTATGCTCGGCTCGGAACCACAGAAATCTGAATATACAAATTCAGACGTATATAAAGATGCGCTGAAGCGTTACCAAAATAGCAAAACTCAGATCGAAGAAATCCAGAAAGCGGCAAAAAAAGCTGGACTAAAACAGTACACAAGTACAAGCACAGGTCAGTTCCAACTCGGTTTTGAAAATGAAACAGTTACAGGAGCAGATGAAAAATTAAATTCCTTCCTCGCTACTGTTAAAGAGCTGAAACGGCAGTTTGAGGACGAGGGTAAGAATACTGATTACTTTGATAATATCATCAGTTCCGCGGAAGATGCAGAATCTTCTTATAAGGATATTTTGGATAAGCATCAAGAAGTATATCAAGAGTATCTGAAAAATTCCATGCTTGCAGAAGGTTACGGTAACAATAAACCAGCAACTGTATATCAGCAATATGCGGATGCAGTGGACAAATATAACGAAGCTTTGCAAAGTGGAGATACATCTAAGGTCGAATCAGCGAAAACTGCATTAGATGGCGTAAAAGATTCCGTGGATAATATTGTCAGTACGGATTCCGGTAAGAAATACAAGGAGTTGTTCGATGAGATTGCAGACGGTATTGATACAGCATCCGAAAAGACTTATGAGTTCAAGGAACGGCTGTCCGGCAGAGGTGCAGATAAGTTAAATAATACCGTACTTTCAAAGCTCAAAGAGTTGAAGAATTACACAGATATTGACCTCAAGAGTATCAATCTTGATACAAGTGATGTTGTAGCTGGCAAAGATGCTTTGCGAATGGCAGTCAATGAAGCAATGGATCTCGGAATTGTTTCCGATGATTCTGCTGAAAGTGTGGCAAAAGTTGTTGATCTCTTAACGGATATGGGTATGACGGCAACCGTATCCATGAATCAAGTGGATGATTCCTTCTCAGAAGTCAATACTACCATTCAGCAAGCACAAGCAAATCTGGAAACGCTCAAGACGATTATGTCTGAATCTGTTTCGGGAGCAGGTATTTCTGCCGATAATGTGAAAGCATTTAAAGAAATGTTCGGAGATGATGCTGCGCGTGCTTTGGAGAAAACCGCAGACGGTTACCATATCAATCGTGAAGAGCTTGCAAAATTACAGGCACAACAATCTGAAATGAACAAAGCGGATTATCTTTCCGGCCTTGCAGATCAACAGGAAGCACTTAGACAAGTCGAGGAGCAGATTGCCGATGCAATGGTAAAAGGTCAAGATGTCAGCGGTTTACAGGCACAGCGCGAAGGTATTTTGAATAATATTTCCTCTCTGGAAGATCTAGCATATCAGTATCAAACTGCTACTTCTGCTTATCAACAATGGCAGGATGCTATGTCCGGTGTTGAAGAAGGTAATATGTATGATTCCATCCAGGGTAACATGGAATCCATCAAAGATCTCTACGATAAAGGACTTGTGGGAGAAAACAAATTCCGAGAGTTTGTTGATCTGATGTCAAATAAGGATCTGACCAATGCCAGTGTGGATGAAATCGTGGCTGCCTATGAAGAATCCTATCCGAAGATGGAGCGTTACTTCACAGAAGGACAGGAAGGATGTCAAGCATTCTTGCAGGACATATCCAATCTTAACTCCGAATGGGCACATATGAACGAGGATGGTTCCTGGCAAATTAATTTTGGTGTCGGAAACGATCAAGAAATTGCGGATGCACTGGGAATTGATGTGGAAGCTGTGCAATCAGTACTAAGAAAACTGCATGATTTTGGCTTTGACATAGACCTCGATCAGCCGGTTAAATCTCTGGAACAACTAAAGACAGAAGCTCAATCAGCCAAAGAAGCTCTTGATGGAATGGGTGAAACTTCTCTTGATAGCATCAATCTGGACACAGATTCATTCAGTGAAATCACAGATGACATTGGCAAGGTTAAAGAATATATTCAACAAGTCAATGACGCTGATTTGGAACCAGAAGTTCGGACAGAACGTTTAGAACAAGCCAATAATATTCTTGACTATCTGGTGCAGAAACAGCATGAAGCTGGACAAAATAACATTGTAATTGATGCGGATGCAAGTTCTGTCGATCAAAAGATCTCTGATCTGAAGAGTCAGTTGGAGCAGTTCAGAAACGAAGACGGTACGATTCCTGTTAATGCTGACACACAGGATGCTGTCAACAGTTTACAATCCCTGTACGCTACGAAACAGAATCTTGAAAATACACCAGCTATTCTACAGGTTGATACTTCGCAGGTTGACGGAGAACTAGGCAATGCGATCGGAAAATTACAGGAATATCAGAATGCTGTAGAGATTCTGAATGCACAGAACACGATGAAAACACAGGGCATCGACATTGATACCACAGATGCACAGCAGAAAGTACAACAGTTGGCAGGACAGCTACAGAATCTTGATGCTGATACGACAGCAAAGTTAGGTCTTGACGATACTGATTTTCAGTCGAAACTTTCTAATATTGCTACTCATCCGATTGATGTAGGAATAGGGGTAAATCTTGATCCGAATGCTCTTGCCAACGTCTCTGCAAAGATTTCTGGAATTACGCCAGAATTACTTGTAAAAGCTGGTGTAAACGAAGAAGCGATTGTAAATTATACGCCGAAAGATAAGGACGCTACTGTCAAATACAAAGTTGACCATAGTGCGATTGACAGTTATGATCCGAAAGACAAAAATGCTACGGTTACTTACAGTGTGGTTGTTTCCGGACTTGAAAATTTACCAGGCAATAAAACAAGAAGTCTGACTTACAATATTAAGACAAATGGTACTGTTCCAAGAGTAAATGGTACGGCACACGCTATAGGAACTGCTCATGCGTCAGGTACTGCAAGCCGTAATTGGGGGCTTGCTCACAATGAACCACATGCGCTTGTAAATGAGTTAAAACCAGAAGCAATCGTTCGGGATGGTAAGGCGTTTATCTTGAATGGCGGCGATCCTACTTTTGCAAATTTGAAGAAAGATGATGTTGTATTCAACGGTGATCAAACGGAGCAGTTACTTGAACATGGTTATGTTACCGGCTCTCATGCACAGCTTGCAGGTGATGGTTATTCTTTAGGTAGTGCGTTCTCTGGCGGATCGGGAAGATTTAATGTTGGAAGTTCTGGAACAAAAGCAGATTCTTCCACATGGGAAGAAAAAAAGAAACAGAATAATACAAGCCCTAACTCATCTTCTGGTAGCAGTAGTAGTAGAAACAGTGGATCATCTTCTGGTGGTTCAACTCGATCCTCATCCGGTGGCTCTTCCGGAGGAAGTTCCGGCAGCTCTTCCACCAAAGAAGCAACCGAGGAAACCTTCGACTGGATAGAAGTATTTCTTAAGGAAATGTCTCGTGCTACTGAGATTGCAGTTGATAACATTGATCGTGCTATCGGTCTGGCGCAGAAGCAGACAAAAGCATATGACGCTATCAGTAAAGTTCAGCAGGAATTAACTGCAAATCAGCAGTCAGCCAACAAGTATTTACAGCTTGCGGCGAACGTGGGGCTTGATCCTTCTTATATCTCTAAAATCCAGAATGGCACACTTGATGTGGAAAAAGTAACCAACGAGGATCTGAAGAAAAAGATTGATGAGTATAAGGACTACTACAGTAAATATGAATCCGCTGCTGATAACGTAGCCAAACTCGAAGATAAAATTACCGAACTCGCTGAAAAACGTCTGGAAATCATTGAAAAAGAATATGATACGATCGTAGACATCAACGATGCGATAAAAACCGTAGCCGATTCCAAAATTTCTCTCAACGATGCGCTGGGTGTGGCGATTGACAATCCAGACAATTATGCCAATATCAATAAATCCATCAAAGCACAGGAAGATACTTACAAACAGCTTACGCAGAAACTCAATGAGTATCAGAAGGAAATCAATTCCCAGCTGTCCAGTGGTTTATTAAAGAAAGGTTCCGATGCATACCAGTCTGCTATGAAGAATATCCAAGACTTCACAGCTAAGATTTATGATGCTTCTACCAGTCTAATTGAACTACGGGATAAATTGGATCAGATTAAAATTGATACTATCCAGAATGTAATTGCCGGAATCAAACGTAATTCGGATATTACGGAGAAATATATTTCTTACCTGCAATCCCAGAATCGTGATGTGCCAGAGAATCTATACACTGATCGTATAGATAATAATAACGCTCAGGTACAGCAGAATCTAAAGCAGATGGAAATATACCGGAAGAAACAGGCGGTTCTTGATGTCAATTCTAAATCGTATCAAGATTATGCAGAAAAGATTCAAACGTTAAAAGAGAATACTCTGGAACTGATTACGGACAACGAATCTCTTCAAGATAGTATCTATGAGCTACGATTCAAGCCACTTGACGATGCTATCCAGAAGTACAGTGACCTTGAAGATGAGCTGAAAAGTTTCCGCGACCTTCTGAACGATGATGCATTCCTTGATAAGCAAGGACGTATCACGGAAGATGGATTGGCACAAGTTGCTCTCTTACAGCAGAGTATTGGTACGGCAAAACAAAAAATTGCAGATTATACCACGGGTCTGCAAAAACTGAAAAAGTCTTATGACAATGGGGTTATTTCCTTAACGGAATATAATGACAAGTCAAAAGATTACCGTGAAGGTATTCAAGGTTCGATTGCAGATGTGAAATCATATCAGGACAGTCTGGTTGATCTGTATAAGAACGCTATGAGTACAGAGGTTGATTATCTTGATAAAATAATCAGCAAGAGAAAGTCGGCGCTTCAAGCAAAAGCTGACTATTATTCCTATGATAAATCAATATCCAAAAAGAGCAATGATATTAATGCTATTAAAGCACAGATCATGGCTTTAGAAGGGGTGAAATATTTGCTCCTGTAAAATCTATTTAATTGCGGGGAGTCCCCATAAGGTTTAATTGGCTACAACGTAACCGGAAACGATAGGCGTGAATGCGGTAGAGTTTTAAACTCACAGTCCGTTATTGGATAGAAACCATAAAAATAATTAAACTAGGGATAACCGGGTGTGCAAGTCACTCAGACGCAGCGAACTTCCTAAGTCAGAAATGATATGGAAGACGTTCAGAGACTAACCCATATTGGGTGGCGTAATGCCTTAATGGAAGACTGCAAGCGATTGGCGGTCGAAAAAATATAGACTATTTGA
Organism: Blautia sp. AF17-9LB; assembly: GCF_003479185.1. NCBI lineage: Bacteria > Bacillati > Bacillota > Clostridia > Lachnospirales > Lachnospiraceae > Blautia > Blautia sp. AF17-9LB. The sequence continues at coordinate 22,910 of NZ_QUGU01000017.1, read as the reverse complement.
ATATTAAGTGATATTATAATTTTGAGGTGTGTTCTTTCCTATAGCTACTGACGAATAGATAGAACACAGTGTAGATACGAGTAAAGAATCTCTCGAACACATGTATGCGAGAAGTAAGTAAAAGAAAAGACAACGAAATAGAACAATAGAGAAGTTTATGCAAGTTTGTGGAAGTTATACGAACCACCGTTCGCATGTTTGTGAATTTTGTGAATAGATTTTTCTCCGAAAATTGCATATAATAAAATCAAGAAAACAAAACAGTTTTCTTATTATATGGGACATAGTTCAGGAGTGTCCGGCACAAAATGACCTGAAAATATTGCGAGGGGTTTCTCGATGTCACCTGGCTAATAAAAAATCGAAAAATTATTGTACAAAGGAAGCGTTAAGCTTCCTTTTGTATTACTAAGGAGAAAAATGGAAACTGCAACATATTCATATTGTTATATATTAGAACAATATTACATAGACCATCCTGGTTTAGAACAAATTTTAGATGTTAGTGATGCATCCAAACATAATATCAGAACACATGTATGTTTGGAAGTTCAGTATAATGACAACAAAATATTAATTCCATTACGTAAAAGCTTAGGAAATCCAGTTAGATCATTTGGTAAAATAGGATTTTCTGTACCATCTAAAGATAAGCCAAATGCGGGGCTTGATTATAGATATATAATGGTTATAAATGATGATAAATATATAAGATGTGATGAGCCAAGAATTCCAAAATCTCAGCAAAAAATTATTAAAGATAATTATGCGGTCATTGAAAAAGAAGCCATTGAATATATCAGTTCTTATATTAATGTTGCTAGAAAACAACGTGTACAGAGAACTGCACGTTTTCGGAAATCCAGTCTAATAAATTTCCATCAAGAATTTGGATTAGATGTATACGAGGAAATACCATTCAATCAACAGGAGCAGTAAATCTACTGCTCTTTTCTTATACCTCAAATCTTAATTACAATCCCTCAAATAAAATTCAAATAGAAGATATAGTCCCATGCCATACGAAAGTATGGGGAGCAGTTATGCTCTTGTCCACGTAGCGAGTGGATGAAAAGAAAATGAAATAACCTCGATGCTCAATCTCAAGTTAAGAAATTGAAGCAGCAGCTTTCAGAAGCAGAGCAAGATTTAGCCGATACTAAGCGTGACCATGCAAATGATATGCAGTCTCAAGGTTACGATAAGCTCAGTGAAGATCTGAAAACTTCTCTTGATGATACCGAGTACGAAATTAGTCATAATGCTGACAAACAGCTTGAGATCATCAATTCTATGCTTGACAAAGCCGTGTCCTCTTATCAAGAAGCATATGGCAAAATCAACTCTATCATCAAAAATACTGGCTGGGTAGGTAGTACGGATTTTAACAATACCCAGTCTGATCTAAGCACAGAGACAGGTGTTAAGAATCAAAATTCCAACGCATCACAGTCTCAGTCCAGTGCAAATAAAAATCCATCCAGTACCGCATCTGGTACAAAAACTGATCCAATCAACAGTAATTCAAAAGTAAACAGTGATCTTGCGGATCAATTAGTCAAGCCGGAAGATACAACGAATCGTAAGGTTGCGGAACTAAAGGTGTCTCCTACTTCTACTACACTGGAAGAGGGTAAATCCACAAGTATTACTGCTACAATCAGACCGAACGATGCAGCTAATAAGACTCTTGCTTGGAAATCAAGTAATGAATCAATTGCTACTGTATCCAATGGTACGGTAAAAGCAAAGAAACCTGGCTCTTGTACGATTACTGCTACCACTACCGATGGAAGTGGACTGTCTGCAAAGGTATCAATTAAGGTCAATGCAAAACCAAAGCCACAGCCGAAACCACAGCCAGCAAAAACTGGTGGAGATAGAATTCCTCGTGTTGGCGATGTCGTAACGTTCACAGGATCTTACTACAATGACTCTTGGGGTATGTCTCCAAAAGGTAGTAGATTTTCCGGTCAGCCTGGTGCTGTTGTTATTGATTCTTATACAGCTAGGGAATATGGCGGCAATGGACGTACTACTGGTGATTTTAAGATCCATATCAAGAGTGCGCATGATCCTAATTATAGTGATCTTGGATGGGTGCGTCTCAGTCAGATTAGTGGTTATGAAAAAGGTACGGATCGTATTCATGGCGATCAGCTTGTATGGACAAACGAAAATAAAGACACCAAACATCATGGCGTTTCAGAATTAATCTATCGCAAGAAAGATGGTGCTGTCCTTACACCTGTTCAAGATGGAGATTCTATTCTACCAGCCGATTTTGTAAGTAATTTGATTAAATTAAGTGCAATTGATCCACGGGAATTCGGTATGAATGTAAGTACTACACCAAATCTGGTACAGACGAATATTCCTCAGAACATCAGCAATGTCGGGAATGTAACATATCACTATGATGCGTTACTGAATATCGAAAATGTTGAAGGAAATCTGGATAAAAGTGCTATTCCTGATATTCAGAAGTTATTAAAACAGTCTTGCAAGTATACATGCGATACGCTGGCAGATCAGTATAAAAAACTTGGACATAAGATAATTATGTAATTTTTATGGGAGGGTACTGTCAAAGGTACTCTCCTATTTCTATAACTATAACAAATTTTTTGGAGGTGATGCAAAATGGCAAAAGAATTTAAAAATTTTACGTTCATGGGACAACGATTAAGTGATTTAAGTGTGAAATATGTATCCGTGGATTTTGAAGGTGGATCAGATGTAAATATGGCAATGGATAGGGATATGGAGACAGGTGATACAAATCGCTATAAAACGGAACCAAATTATTTCTATGATAAGTGGAATGACACATTAGAATTTGAGTTAGATATTATCAAAGACCCATGCACATATTTAAATCAAAGTGATTCTATTATCACAAAGTCTGAGCGTCGAGAAATTACCAAATGGCTCACTTCTTCTCATTTTCCAGAATGGCTGACATTTTCCGGAACCGATGATTCTGCAGATGATACAATTCGTTATTTTGGATGGTTTAACAATATTGAATCATATTCGGTAAATTCTCAAACCTTTGGATTAAAATTATATTTTAAATGCACAACCCCGTTTGGTTATACTGACGATATTACAACTAACGTATCATGTTCAACATATAAAAATATTCTAATCGCAAATAACAGTGATGAATTAAATAGTTATGTGTATCCAACGATTGATATTTTTCCAAAAGCAAATGGGGATATTGTAATTTGTAATATGTCTGATTGTACGATTCGCGAAACAGGAACACTATCTTCCTCTAATACAAATTATATGGGACAATTAATTTCTTATGTTGAATTATATGCAAAATCAAATGCATGTACTGCACAATTTGACATTTCAGAAGAAACCAAAGATATTAATTGGAGATGCGATAATACATTGACTCAATTTAAATTAATTGATGTATATGGAAATGAAACAGCATGTACGGTTTTTTATAGGACAGATTCAAAAGTATATTATATCATCGAAAATGGCATTATGGTTTTGTCTGTTTCAAAAGATTTAAATATATCTATGGATTGCCAGAAGTTAACAATTAATGATGAGCTTGGACGGATGGTAAGATATGATAAATTAGGCATCAATGATGTCGCTCATATGTATTGGATACAACTAGCTCATGGGAATAATTCATTCTTATTCTATGGTAACTGCGATTTTCGTATAAAACACATTGAGGCACGAAAGGTTGGTGAATAATTTTGAACATTGTTTATGATCGTTATAACCAACCAATACAAAGTCATGTGTATTTAGGTACACCAAACAATAAGATTCTATGTGCTATCAACGGAATCGAAGAAAGTACATTTCAGCTTACTTCCAAATTCATTAATACATATGAATTAACATTTAATATTAATGAAAAGATTTTAATCGAAGATGAACATGGTTTATCGAAATTAGTACATTCCAACGTATATGATTTAGTTGCTTGGCTTATGCGAGTATACGTCGATAATGTTGGATGGTTTATCATGGATGCACCTAAAATATCACATGATGGAATTAAAGAGACTAAAACTATTACCTGCCACTCAGCAGAGATAGAAATGGAGCAACATGATTTAAAAAATTTTAAAATTAATCAAGGAACTACTGACTCGTATGAGATGTTGGCAGATGATAATGTAGAAAAAATAGATGATGTAGAATTTGCCAAAGAACAGATAAAATTTTATAACCCAGACAATCCACAGCTCAGTCTGTTAGATCTTGTTCTTAGGGCTGGCAATGTATATGGCTGGACGATTGGAGAAATTGATACTGTTCCAAAGACATATAGAACATATAGGGATGGAAAATATGTTGAAACATACACTCTTCTATCCGATGAGATTGGATCGTTCGATATAGAAAGTCAGGATGTATATTCTTTTTTTACACAGGATATGGCGCAGTATTTCCAATGTATATTTGTTTTTGATTTTCTTCATATGAAGATCAACGCTTATCATCCTGAAAATTACGGGAATAGTACAAATATAAATATCAATTTCAAAAATTTGCAGCAGTCTCAAGAAATATCTGTTGACGATTCTAAAATGTTTACGCGTTATTATGTACAAGGATCAGATAATCTTGGTATTACTTATGTAAATTTTGGATCGAACTATATTGAAAATATTGATTATTACTTAAATGAAAAGTATTTCTCTTCTGCTTTTATTCAAAAATATAATTTATGGAAACAAGATGCGGAAAACTGTAGGATTGATTATATTGAAGCGACTAGAAAATATAATCAACAGATGAAAGTTATCACAGAATTGTATGATCGTGTTCCTTTGGATGATTGCTCTACAAATTGGAGTACATTTACAGATGATGAATTAAAAGAAGCGCAAGCAAATTACCAGGCCCAACTCAAGGGTTATGAGCAATTCTATGTAGATAGCAATGGCAACTTTGATGAGGATGCTTTAAAAAAGTCTTCGGATGCTAATGATTATTATCAAATTCGAGATGTAATTCTTCCATCTATTCAAATCGAAATGAATAATCGTCAATTACCTACGGACGATGACAATGCAGATTATGTAGATTCTTATAAGACCAATTGGAAGTTATACGGATTAGACGAATTAAAAGTAAAGCTGCAAGAGTATAAAAACACAGTTGAAACTTGCAAAAAGGGCGGTTACGATAAACCCTATTCTGAAGATTCTTCTCACACTAAAGACATTCATGATAAGATGTATGCAAAATATCTGGACGCTCAAAATCAATTAGATTCTAATTATGTAGGTGGATGCCAGGAAGCATATGCTCAGAGACAATCTGAAATTGATGCAGCAAATGATGTTTTAAATACTTATAGCAAAGAAAGACTTGAATTAACAAAAAAGGTTAATAAAGAAACGTGGACACATCAAAACAATAATTATTTGGTTGACGAAAAATCAAATTGTATTATTGATGCTAAAAATCAAAAAATTGCATCACCGTCCGACACTATATCATTTACCGAAAAAGATCTTTTAGAATTATCTAAAGTTTATTACGATGGCACATATTCGAATGATAATATGTTCCTTACAGATTCTGACGATCAGGTTTCTGCTATTGATGAACAACTAAAGCTATTCAATACGGCGTCTGATGATTTATATATATCTTCTCATCCGCAATACCAATATATAACCTCGTTGGATAACTTTTTGGCAAAAAGTGAATATAAGGATTATACAAAAAATATAAATCGCGGTGATTATTTATATCTGACAATAGGAGATAATAATGTTGTTAAACTTCGTCTGATTGAAATGACATACAATCCATTAATGATGGATAACAATATTGAATTAACTTTCTCCAATATGACAAGAACAAAAAACGGATTTTTCGATCTTCCATATCTTCTTGATAATTCATCTGGTGGCAGTAAATCTTCCGCATCTGGCTCGTCTAATAACTTTCTAAATAATGAAGGCGTCACTCTTACATCTGGGCTAATCCAAAAGCTTTTATCTTCTGGTGCATTCAGCAATAAAGTTTCTTCCATTATAAATAATGAATTCGCCGGTATGCTTGGTAGTGGTTCTATATCATTACAAGAATTAAATGCCAAGTTGATTAAAGTTACTGATCTATATGGTGAGAATGGATATTTCGAATATCTACAGTCAAAATTAATTTCTGCTGATAAAATTGTCGCAGGTAGTGGTAATTTTAAGGAATTATCCGCAGTTGTTGCTGCGATTGATAGTTTATTGGCTGGAAATATATCTGCAGAACTTGGACACCTTATTCATCTTACTGCTAGTAATGTTGTTGTTGACGATGCAGTCATTCGTGATTTGATTGCGGCAAATATTACTGTAGCAATGCTAAAGGCAAGTACTATTTCTGCCGATAAATTTAATATTGCTTCCGACGATGGTGGACTTACTATCGTTGGTAACACAATGCAATTTAAAGACAAAAATAATAATGTACGTATTCAAATTGGTCGTGATGCAAAGGATAATTTTACGTTTACTTTGTATGATGAGACAGGTAAAGGCGTATTAATTGATTCTAAAGGCATTAAAGAATCTGCTATCGCTGATGGATTGATTAAAAACGATATGGTTGCGGATGGAACTCTTTCTAAAGATAAACTGAATTTCAATGTTATTGAAGCGGATAAGAATGGAAATGTTGACGCAGCGAAAGTCATCGTTAATGGTCATGGAGTTGATGCAGAGTTCACTTCAATTAAGCAACAAATTACTGATCAGATTGAAAATGTAGAGGGTAAAATTGGTACACTAGATTTGTATGGTGAACAGATATTTCGAAAAATAGATGGTGTTATATCTCCAAACAATATAACTATAACGGCAAAATATAGAAATGATGTTAAAATCGGTAAATGGTATATAGATAATGTAGAAAATACAAGATATGTATCTACGGATAAAACTTCAATCATAATACCATCTTCTTATATTGCAACATTACCATCAACAAAAAAATCTTTAGTTATTAAAGTCGAAGATTCCACAAAAAAATTATACGATGTATTAACTGTACATATTTTGGATAGTTTAAATGGAGTCGATGGACAGCCTTCTATTTCTGTAATTATCACCAGTGAAAAAGGAGTAGTGTTTGATGATGATACAACAATTACGAGTACTATATGTACATGTCAAGTATATAAAGGTGCTACGCCTATGGAACCGATATTTTACAAATGGCAAATTATAAATAACGAGTCAGGTGATTGGAAAACGGTTGGAAATAATAAAACATTGACAATTAATGTTGATAAATCAATTATACGTAAGAGAATTCGTTGTCTAGTTGATATTGGAGACGTAGCACAAGTGTCAATTACGGACGAACAATCAAATACATTACAAGATGAAAATGGAATTAGTTTATATTCCATTGAAGCAGCATCAGATACTTCTGCTTCGAGCAAAAATATTATTGATGTAAATACAACTGAAGTACTTGATTCTTCTGATAGCGTATTTGTCAATAGTGGAAAATCTCTTAAGCAGATAAATTATGATTTATTAGCAGATGCAATTTTAAATAAATTACTCAGCAAATCTTATGAAAAGATTGGAACAAATGTTATCGATGCAATCAAGGAAAATGCGAATACGTTAACAGATAAAGATATCGATACATTAATTGAAAAAATGTAACACATAAAAAAGGAGGTGAGCAATGTTACTATCAAGCAACGAATTAGACATGTTGATTTTGCAACATGGAAAAGATGGAACATCCGCAGATTCCAAATATATCTGGGTGAAGTATGCACAAGATAAAAATGGAACTGACTTGACGGACGATCCAACAAATGCAGTTTATATAGGCATTGCTTATAACAAAACTGAAAAACATGAATCCGATAATCCTAACGATTATACATGGACAAGAATCAAAGGTAACGATGGAGAATCGGCATATACTGTTATTCTTCAAAATGAAAATATAACATTCTCTGTTTCTAATCAAAATAATATTGCTTTAATGGATCAATCTTTTGATACTTCTGTTGTGGTATTCAAAGGTACAGATGCAGTTAGTAATTTCACTATTGGAACAGTTGAAAGTAAAAATGGAATTTCGGTAATACAAAAAAATAATACAATCACATTTTCTGTCGAGGCTGGAAATAAAATTGAAGCAGATTACGGAAAATTCTCCATACCAATTTCTGTAAATGGATTAGTATTTAAGAAAGAAGTTTCTTGGTCGCTTGCAAAAGCAGGTGCAGTTGGTGGTCAAGGAAATCCTGGCGAACCTGCTTTAAGTATATCTCTTGGAAACGAATCACAAAATATTCCATGTACATATGATGGGCATGTCATTAATGATATGTTAATAGAGATATCATTTGTAGGGTATCGAGGTTTAACAAGAACACCATGTAACGTAGCAGTCGGCACTCTTCCATCTGGAATGACTCTTGGGTCAACTGAGAATTGTACAATATCTAATGATGGATCGATAATTTTGAATATCGTAAAAAATGCTACACTTGGCACTGAATTAACATTAACTGGAAATATAGTCTTAACATTTAGTATAAATGGAAAAACATTAGTTAAAAACTTTACCTGGACAAAATCTAAAGATGGTGGGTTGTCCTATATCTACTCCATAGAACCATCATCATATGTAATAAACAAAACATATGATGGAACACTCTCTCCTGCTTCTATTACATTTAATGCTTATTATCAGAAAGATGGAAGCGATAGAATTCCGTATCATGGTCTTTTTACAATAGAAGAATCGACAACAGGAAGTGATTTCAAATCCACATATCTTTCTTCAAAAAATGAATCATCTTTAACTTATACCCCAACGTCAAATAACATTAAAAGTGTACGATGTACATTAAGTCAAACTGACAAAGTATCTGTTGTGCTAGACAGACAGACGGTTATCGTATTATCTGATGACAAAATGAAGGATGCTTTGACTACTGTAACTACCAGAGTTAATGGTGTATCTAGCAAAGTGGATGGTATCGACAAGAAAATTACAAACAAGGTTTGGCAGACAGATATTACAACCGCAGTAAATAATTATGATGGCACAACCGTTAAATCTCTTCGGGATCAAGTGAGTTCGCAAGAAACTAAGATTGGCGAAATAACCTCGGAAGTATCCGATGTTAAAACCACAGTCAAAAATAATCAAGCAAGTGTCCAAAAAGACATTGCTTCTATAAAACAAGATGCTACAGGATTCAAACAAACAGTTGCATCTACATATGAAACTAAAAATGACGCAACGAGCAAATATTCAAGTTTTGACCAACGTGCTGGAAAAATCGAAACTAATGTCAAAACACTTCAAGGAAATGTTACTACCTTATCTCAAACAGATACAGAAATTAAAGCAGAACTGAAAACTGCTAAGGGTGATATCACGACTTTAAAATCTGACGCCTCTGGTCTTTCGACAAAAATCACGAACGCCCAGGGAGATGTTAACATTTTAAAAGCAGATGCAAAGACAATGAAATCAGATATTTCGGATGCAAAAGGCAATATTTCTGAATTACAAAGGACGTCAACAAACCTTCAGTCGCAAATAACAAATAATAATACTAATATTAATATTCTTAGCCGCGATCCAATGAATTACTCACAATTAAAAGAAGACACTGCAGATTATTTTGGTTTTACATATGATAATACGGCAGATGGTAAATGGTATACAGTAAAAACTTTGTCAAGGGATAAATTTATTTCTGGATATTATGAATGTATGGGTGGAGAATCATTTAATATAGAGTTTGAAATCTCTACTTCTGTAAAAGGCAACTCAACGAATGAAGGAACAGATAGTACTTATAAAGGTACTGCGATCGGCTTATATGGATTTAATGCTCAAAAACAAAGCGTTGGTATTAATTATAGCGCAAGAACAACTGCTACTGCCGCAGCAACAGCTACAAAAATTAGTTCTGTAGTTAGCGTTCCAGTAAATTCAAGATATTTTCGAGTATTCCTTCAAACTGAAAGTTGGGGAAATTTTTCAGGAACATTAAAAATTCGCAATGTGATTGTATCTCGTATTAAGGCGATGGAAACAAGAATATCTTCTGCCGAAACAGCAATCCAGCAAAATACAAATGATATTTCTTTACGTGCTACCAATGTGCAGTTAGATCAAGTAAAAAAAGAGATTAATGGTAATTTTGCCAATTATTCTACAACAACAGAAATGAACTCAGCCATTAATCAAGCTGCAAATTCAATTACATTGGATGTGAGTAAAAAATATACAGAAAAAACTGTATATGACCAAGGAATTGCTGATGCAAAGAAAGATGCAACTACAAAAGCTGATAATGCTTTAAATAGTGCAAAAGCAGATGCTACAAGTAAAGCTAATAAAGCAGAATCAAATGCAAAAGCAGATACGGCAAATAAGCTAAAGAATTATTCTACAACAACAGAAATGAATAGTGCTATTAAAGTGAAAGCAGATAGCATCACACAAGAAGTATCTAAAACATATACAAAACAAACAGATTTCAATTCTCTTTATATTGGAGGCAGAAATCTTGCTCGAAATACATCCAGTTCTTATTCTTCTGAGTTTTCTGGTTTTAGTGGTGCAGCAAATATCTGCCCATCAGTTGCAACCGTTCTAACAGATGGTCTTGCTGCTGGTGATGAAATTACGATTCATCTATATTATAATTATTCAAATATTGTTGCTGCTACTGGGCAAACTGCCAAAGTATGGATACAAGGTAGTGGAAATGTAACGGGATGGAGTTCTGGAGCATTTCCATCAAGTCCAAGCATTGCTATTTCTGGAAGCGGAACGAAAGAATTTTTATATACGACAACCGTTTCGGCAGACCAGATAAAAAATTCATATTGGTTTGTTAATCTAAGACATGATTATGTCCGAAGTGGAACTGTTCGATGGAAAATGTTCAAAGTCGAAAAGGGAAATCGTCATTCCGAATGGAGTCCGGCTCCAGAAGATACAAGCGCTGCTATCACAAAAGTGGAACAAACAGCAACAGGCATCAGAGCGGATTTAAGCAATACACAAGGAGACGTAAGTTCATTACAAGCGACAGCTTCTGGGCTACAAAAGAGTATTTCTAATGCACAAGGCGATATTAATACTATGAAATCAGATGCTACAACAATGAAAACACGGATTTCTAATGCTGAAGGAGATATATCGACTTTACAACAAACAGCGAATGGTTTTCAAGTACAACTTAGTAAGAAAGCAGATCAAGTTGATAGTTTTAATTGGAATCTTGTTCCAAATTCATACAAGATGAACAATCAATGGGGTGCCGCAGGTGGTTTTGTCGGTACAACTACGGTTGTTTTAGATCCGGATGCTTTATGCGGTTATCATATTGAGGTTAAATGTACTACTGCTGGATCAGGGCCTCATTATCCAGTATTCGGTAAAACTTCGGATAAGGTTGGAAAAACATATACATGGAGCTTTTGGGCAAAATGTAGTGCCAATAAGTCATCTGTGCCAGTCGGACATGAGTGTGGTGGTATAAAGAGAATTGATTTGACAACATCTTGGCAGAAATATTTCATGACTTGGAAATACATAGATGCCGCACATTCATCATTCACATTCTATGCGACATTTGCTGTCGGTGAAATATTGTATATTCGTGATTTTAAGATCGAGGAAGGATCTATTGCAACAAAATGGGCGCCAGCTGAATCTGATCTGAAAGGTGAAAAAGGCGACAAGGGAGATAAGGGCGATACTGGTGCAAGTGGAAAAGGCGTTAAATCTACTGCAGTAACATATCAGGCAAGTTCGTCTGGAACTACGATCCCTACTGGAGTATGGTCAGCAACTCCTCCGGCGACAAGTGCGGACAAACCATATTTCTGGACTCGTACGATCATCACCTATACGGATAATACAACTTCAACTGCTTACAACGTTGGTAGTACACCGGAAGGAATTGTCGTCGGCGGACGAAATTTAGCAATGAATACTAACAAAGGAACAACCGGATGGAGTTGGTCAATGCAAACTGGCGGCTATTCCAAAGAATCTGTATCCGAAACTGGGGTTAATACATGTAAACTTACACGAGATTCTGTAAAACAATCCGGATGGTCTGTAATACAGTTTTCTTATATTGGACGCACAAAATGGGAGGCTGACACGAATTATACCGTATCCGTAGATGTCAAAGCAAGCGTTTCTACATCGATGGATCCAAGCTTTAGACATGGTGACAGTTCAAACATGTTGATACAATCATGTAAAGCCGTAAACAACAAAACAGTTGCGAATGTATGGACAAAACTGGTATGGGTTGTAAAATCAGCAGCAACATTGCCTAGAGGAACTTCACAGAATACATATTTCACTGGAATGAATAGCGGAACAGGTGTTTCCTATCAGTTTAAAAACCTAAAGATCGAAAAAGGCAATATGGCCACGGACTGGACACCAGCTCCAGAGGATTATGTATCTTTTGTTGATGTTGAGTATTATCTTTCAACATCGGCAACATCACTTTCTGGTGGATCATGGTCGACGACAGCGCCGACATGGGTTAATGGAAAGTATATGTGGAGTCGTACGGTAACAACGGACGGAGCTGGTAACAGAACGTATTCGCCAAATCAAAATGGAGTTTGCATTGCAGGAGCACAGGGAGCAACCGGAGCCAAAGGTGATAAAGGAGATACTGGAGGGACTGGTGCAACCGGTAAAGGCGTTAAATCTATTGTAGAACAGTATTACAAATCAACGTCAGCAACAGCCATGTCCGGCGGATCGTGGAGCACGACTTATCCTGGATGGGAGAACAGTAAATATATTTGGACGAGATCGGTGATTACCTATACTGACAACACGACTTCAACGACAACAGCAGTTTGCGTCACGGGAAGTAAAGGGGATAAAGGTGCTACTGGAGCCAAAGGTGATAAAGGGGATAAAGGAGCAACAGGTAGTGCTGCTCTACAAGTTAAGCGAAACTTTAGTGGAACGTATACGAGTGTTGGACAAATAACAACATGCGGTACTAATGATTTTAACAGACCACCTTTTGCCGGAGATACATTTATTTGTTTAGATGGATCATCAAATACAGGTACATGGCTTGTAACTTCCGTATCTGGTGGCACAGTGAATATTAAACTATTAGCGTATGTCAATAGCAAAGGAGCAACCGGAAGTAAAGGAGATAAAGGTGAGAAAGGTGAGAAAGGTGAAGCTGATATTAAGTGTTACCCGCTGACGGGTGGCGCAAATCAGCTCGTATGGTCTAAACTTGGAACTCTTATATCAGCAGGGGATAATAGTAATTTTATTATTAATATCTATACCGGAAACGGATATAACGGACATGCACAACAGAACTCTCAAGCCGAAATCGTAATCAAAGATGGATGGCAAGCATCGGCTTCAACAACTTCAGCATTTGGAGTTAGTGTAACTAGACAAAACTGCGATGACTTGAAAGTTCAAGTGCGAGCAACAGCCTCAAACAAATGTGATGTATGGGTATATTTACCTTGGGCATATAGCTGGGGGACATATACGATTGCAGGAAAATATACATCTTGGGAAACATCATCTACAACTCAGACTACCGAGCCAATAACTGGAACATTACAGGATTTGGCATATCGTATGAATTCAGAAAATGCAGCAAAAACAGCAACCAACTTTATGGAGTTTACTTCTGGAAATGGTTTACAAATTGGAAACAAAACTGATGGCTCTTGGTCTGGTTATCGAACCAAAATTTCGGCATCGGCGTTTGAAATAATAAATCAGGCAGGAATAACTCTTGCATATTATGGTGATAAGTTGATCCAGCTCGGAAAAAATACAAAAGATTCGGTTATTGAGTTGTGTGGCGGTCTTGGAAAAATACAATCTAAACAGTATTACGGATATCAAGCATGTGAAATGTCAAGTGACTATGTAGCATTAAGAAGTACTCACCAAGCAGTATTAACCAGCAGTACTTCAACCGGTAATTGTATGGTATCGGCGGCAGAAAATACATTCGGAGCGACAGCCACTACTACCGATAGCACTGGAAAAACGACAAAGCAAGGTGATATTGATATATCAGATGGCGTTGTTGAATTTTCATCTATTCGAAATGGATATGATTGTGCTGTTGGTGTTTATGCTGGTGGATGGTCTGGAGGAACATATAGGGGATCATTTTCCCCATCGAAAGGTTATACCGAAAAAGTATTGCTTGGTGACAATGGCGCTGGACAGTTATGGGATAGATTGATGGCTAAAAATGCAACACAGATAATGTCAGATAGAAAAGCAAAATATGATATTAAGCCATTGGGTGCAGATACGGAATCACAAATAGCGACCATGAGCCTCGACTCGGAACATTCCAACGCCAATCCTGTGGATATTCATTCAGAACTCTTTGATCGGCTTCAGCCAGTACAATATAAAATGGTGAATGACGATCAACGAATTCGTTTCGGATTTGTGGCACAAGATGTCGTGGATGCTATGAAAGAGCTTGGAATTCGTGAAGACGAGCTGGATTTGGTACATCACGATCAACGAGTGACAGAAAATGGCTACAATGACACATATGGGATGGTATATACAAACTTGATCGCGCTTATTACACACGAACTTCAGCTTGAAAAGCAAAGAAGATCGAATCTTGAGTTAGAGGTCGCAGATCTAAGAAGTGAACTTGAAACCATGAGGGATAATCTCTCTGGGAATACAAATTAATTTTAGGAGGACAGAACTATGGCAGAAGTAAAAGCAACTTACACAAAGGATATTCATTATTCGGGTATTATTACTGTAGATGGCGAAACAGTAATATCTATGGACGCAAACATGGACGCAAAACATCCAGATGTACCGATCATTAACCGATACATCAATAATGGCAGAAAATATAGAGCAAATAAGTCTGCTATTGATGATATTGTTGATAAATTTGAAAATGATATCTGGACTGAATATGATGAATATATTGCAAAGCTAGAAGCAGAAAACACAAACACTGTATCGAAATAATTTAATACATATTCTTTACATACCATTTCCGCTCGCCCCATTCATATATTAAATATATTTGGTGCATTTGATAATCTATCTCGCATTCACAAGTAAATTGAATATATGTTATATACTTTACTTGTGTCTTCATTGTTACAGGAATAGAGCCATGTTCTTTATATCTAAAATACAAAGGCATGACTCTTCCTTCTGTATCGAAAGACGCAATTACTGGTACTGGTATTAGATTTTGTTTATTATACATACAATCATCTCCCTTACTATTAATTTACCATATTATCAATTATTGTCAAGGGATGATATAAAATAGAAAGGAGGGAGTAATGAGCAAAAAGTTAAATGAACAAGGTTTATCTCATTTATTGTTAAAATTGAAGTCAATATTTGCTACAAAACAACATTCTCATACAAAATCAGAAGTCGGTCTTTCAAAAGTAGATAATACGTCAGATGCAGAAAAATCCGTAAAATATGCTGCTACTGCTACATTTGATTCAAGTGGACATCGATATCTTTCCGTTTTTCACTGGAAGTACCAAAAAGTTTCTTCGTGAGATATTCAATCTGCTGATGAAGGTTTTCTTTTTCCAGCCGGTCTGCTTCCAATGTTTTTTGTAAAGACTGGATCAGTTCTGTCTGTGTGGAAATCGTCTTATTCAGTTGGTTGATCATGTCCTTGTACGCAAGGATTTTTGAATCTTTTGAATTGCCAGCCATATGTTTTCTGCTCCTTTTTCACTGCTCTTATTATACCATAAAAAGCAATGAAAAAGAAGCAGAAAACCCGTATTATAAAATTTTTGGGAAAACAATTTTTATAATGAAATAATTAATCATTTTTTATAAGAGGAACAGAAATGTACCTCTTATTTTTTTTACAACGAAAGAAGGTGTGTTATATGACAGAACAAGAATTTGTTGAAAAAATCGAAAAACTTGCAGCAGAAGATATGAAAACAAGTGGCATTTTGGCATCTATTACTACTGCTCAGGCATGTTTGGAATCTGGATATGGAACTACTGAACTCGCTAAAAATGCAAACAATTTATTTGGTATGAAAACCACTCTTTCTGGCAATACATGGAAATCTGTTTGGGACGGGAAAAGTAAATATACCAAGAAAACGAATGAACAAACAAAAGACGGAACAATATATGTCGTTACTGCTGATTTTAGAGAATATCCAGATATTTTATCTAGTATCAAAGATCATTCTTGTTATCTAAATGGTGCGATGAATGGATCTGTAAAACGTTATCAGGGATTATCTGGATGTAAAGATTATAAAAAGGCAGCACAACTTATTAAAGAGGGTGGTTATGCGACAGATGTGAAATATGTAGACAAATTATGTAGTTTGATTGAACGTTGGAATTTAACTCGCTTTGATGTACAGGAGGAAAATATGAGTATAAATATTATAGATGTGACTAATGCAAGCAAAAATTATGTACCTCAATGGGGAAATGCAAAACAATATATTGGCATACACTATTTAGGTGTTGCTGGTCAGAATAATAGAATTGATGCTGATGGTTGTGGTGCGCATTTCTATATTTACTGGGATGGAACAATTTATCAAGCAGCAAGTCTTGATGCGATCTTATGGCAAGTCGGAACTGCTGGATACTATACACAAAAACATAAATATGCTAGAAACAATAATACAATTGGAATTGAAATGTGTCCAAAATGTGATGGAACAGGAAAATCAGCTGAAGATCCAAAATGGTATTTTACTACGGAAACTCAAGAATCGTGTGTGAAGTTAGTCAAATATCTTATGGATAAATTAGGCGTAGGAGCTGATCACATTCTTAGACATTATGATGTTGTTAACAAATATTGTCCTGCTCCATATGTTACTAACAATAAATATAAAACTTCTTGGACATGGAGCGAATTTAAAGCAAAGCTAGGTTCTACTTCTACTCCTACTGTTGCACCGTCCACACCAGCACAAACAAAAACATATAAAGTTGGTATGTATAAGGTAAATTGTGATCTTCATATCAGATCGGATGCAACTGTTAATTCAAAAGTTGTCAATACTATTCGAGATCGTGGCGAGTATACTATAACAGAGATTAAGAATAATTGTTGGGGTAAACTAAAATCTGGAGCTGGCTGGATCAATGTTTCGGATGAATATTGTACGTATGTTGGTGTAGTAGCCACTGCAAATAAACCAGTGCCTAAACCAACCGTAAAGCCAGCTACACCTGTATACAAAGTAGGAAAATATAAAGTTAATTGTGATGCTTTAACAATTAGAAGCGATGCATCCAGCAAGGCAAGCGCAACTGGAAGCATTCGTGACAAAGGAACTTATAATATCACTGAAATCAAAAATACATACTGGGGTAAGCTAAAATCAGGTGCAGGTTGGATTTGCATTGACAAAGATTTTTGTACCTATGTCGGTGTTTTGGATAAGCATAGCACTGTTGTAAATAAAGAATTTCAAATTGCAGTTAAGGAAAATGGCATCAGAGTTCGTGCTTCTGCTGGTCTAAGCGCTAGAATTGCTATTGGTTCTTGCCCTATTGGAACATATACTATCACAGAAACAAAAACTGCTGATGGATATACATGGGGTAAATTGAAATCTGGTGCAGGATGGATAGCAATTGAATGCTGTGTTAGATTATAATAAATACATGCGTGAAATAAGAAAAGCCACCCTCATCAGGCAGCCAGAAAAGAAATTTTTCTTTTTTCACCATCATATGAAACAACCGTTTCATCAGTGCAAAAATAGTATATCATATACGATAAAATGATGCAATAATTTTATGGGGAATATCAATTAATTTTGGTATTCCCCATTTTTTTACGCTTTTTTATTATTTTTCTGTATTTTTAGGTACGTTTCAGGATATCTGTATTGTAGTATATCCATGGCTTTTATCATATTTTTTTCTATTATGTGTACCATACCCTTCAATTCGCTATATGAAATATAATCGCTGTCAATTTGATCGACAATATATTTTATTTTATCGACCCAATAATCCTCTATTGGTTTTTCTTTTGTTTTAATATACTTATAGCATTGTGGCATATAATAAAAATCATTTCTTCTGATGTCTTGACAAATTTGTTGCATGAAAACATTAAATCCTCCTACAGTTAATCTTCTAACTTTGTCAGAATTCTTAAAATATAAGCCAATATAATATTCAATTTTAGGATAATACTTTTTATCTAATTCAGAATACCTCTTTCCTTTAGGCGGTATATTCCTACTGCTACTATACGCATAATTTTGGCTTATTAATTTTTGTTTTTCAACTTCATATTGACCATTAATTATTTTACTTACATTATAAGGTAAAATATGATATTGTTTCGCAAGTTTGTTTATACCATTATCTTTTGTATACTCTGATCGAATTCTTTCAATTAATTCCGAATCAATTTGTTTCGCCGTTTTGCATACAAAAATATCAGATATTTGTATATCTAAAAATAACAATATATGAATTGTTCTAAGTGGATTCGCTTTATTTAAGAATATACTACTCATTGCTTTTATTTGACAAGCCTCCTTTATGTTATTATCAGATAAATATTGTTTAAAATTATCTAAAAATACAGACTTGTGTTGGAGCCATGAAAGCTGATTGATATATTTATTTTGAATTAACTTCCTGTAAAATACGTCAAACATCGTAATACCGTTCTTAAGACTCTGTTTTCTTACTACTAATTGATATAGGTATTTTGCAGCCTTGATTTCACCGATGGTTCCCATATCATATGAATAATCATCATTAATGCAATTTTCAGCCGTTAGAAAATATATTATTCTTGAATTGTTAACATGAACCGATGAATTTTTGAGTTTACATCCATGAATTACACAAACATTAATTTCTGGAATTTGATGGAAAGCATTCCAATATGTTTCGTGATATTGCTCTCGATTTTCTTTTGCACATAACGGACAATATTTTAGAAATATTTTTTGATGTTTATGTTTTGGTCTTGGGGAAAGGTATTCTAAAAAACTTTTGTCATTTGATATGAGCTTTCTCAACGCATTTTCTTTATCCGATTCGTTTAGAAATACAGACCAGTAAAAAAACATAGTATGGTTATAGTATAAGTCATTAATAATATAATTTTTCGATATAAAAGAACGTAGTACATCACTTGGTTCGTTTATATAAAATATTTCGATGTATTCATTCGGTCGTTTAAACACGATTTCTTTAAAAGATTGATTACTCTGTACATTTATATCTTGTTTCAATCTTGAATATATGCTATAGAACAATTCATAGTCATATATTTTAGGAAAATAATTTAACATATTTCTACCTCTTCAACAGTAAAAGTATTTTTAATAAGAGTTAAGAGATCATAGTTATTTGATTGTGAATAATTGTATAAGTCAGCAATATTAACACCATTCGAATGATGAATTGTTATTTTTTTATGTGATTTATTGACCGTTTGACTATTTTTCTTTTGCACTTTTTCTACTTGCATAGACATCAGCCCATTGTATGACGCATTAAAAATATCAATACTTAATTTCTCTGTGTTACTCATAATGGCTAATTCCTGTGCTCTATAAAATAATGATACAACAGTTGACGTCACTCCGTTTGAATGAGCATACAACCAATTTATAAATTTTTCTGATGGTTCTGTGTATTGTTGTACATATTGAAATTTTAATAGATTTTTGCAAAAATGTATAAAATCATCATCATAATCAGTTTGTAAATATCGCAAGCCTATTGTCCTTCGTTCCAGATGTGGTGCACTTTCAAACCAATGTAGACATTCTGGTGTTCCAACCATGCATACACTAATTCCGCTACTATTTATAATCTGTGTTAATGCCCCAATAAGTTTATCACCGTTTTTATTATTAACTACATTTTGAATCTCATCAACAATAAGTACCCCAACATGATTTAAACATATTTGGCTAACAAAACCGATTAGTCTATCCGTAGTATACCGTTGTGCTACCTGTAAATAATCTCCATCCAATGTAGCATCAAGAATACGAACGATTTCTAACAATAGACTTTTTACAGAAGAGTCAAATGGGCATTGCACAAGTATAAAAGGAGCAATTCGTTGATATGGGTCTGTTGTTTCGATAAAATGATTTCCGAAAATCAATGAGATCGCTCTGGTAATAGCACTACTCTTCCCTATGCCAGAAACTCCAATGATTGTAAACGAATCAGCACCACCTATAATACCATTGTACGTTTGTATGGTGTTTGTTGTATTTTCGATTCTTTGCTGTTTTACCATCATATCATTTTCTTTTTTCTTAATCGATCTGAGTAATGCCATATACAATTTATTATATACATCAACAGATAATTGTGATGGAATATAAATATCATATAACTCTGATAACGCCAGAAGACGAGTTGGCATTGTTTCATTGGCAATGTTTATATTATAGTTTGGTAATATCTTCAGTCGTTCTACTAATTCGTTTTCACATAAAAAATCAGGCAATTGTGAAAGTAATTTACCGTTCATCTTTTAACTCCTCCCCTAGCAATCAACTCGATCTCATTCATCAAATCAATTTTCGCCTGTCTTGCATTATTTTGTTCAGAACGTAGTGTTGATTTGCTCTGTTTTTTGATCTGCTCTACTTCATCTAATCTTCTGCTTTTATATCTGCTTTCAACCAATACGAACGGCATGAAATCGCCCTTCTCTACTGTCCATACTACAGATACATCATCTGGATCGTAAGCAACCTTAACATCTCCACCTTGCAGGAATCTTTCGGCGCAATCATCCCGTTTATACCGCATCCCATTTACCACTAGACCACGCCTAGTGAATGTCCCAATGGTACGTGGGAGCAGATATAGGATTATTTTCGCGGTATCATGCGGGAATGAAATTAAATTTGCGCCTGGTTGTCGTCTTCCCCATTCCCATATACTGGCCGCATATGGCTTTATTCCATCATGAATCATAGATTGTGTGTAAGGGAATCGTTCTATGAGCCGTTGACTGTTATAGTAAACGATGCAGCGCAGGACAATCTTTTCGAAATCATACATGGTAAGACAAGCATCTAATCTGTAATCTCTTGCACCTCGTTCCTGGAAGTCCGGATCAATCACACCTTTGCCCTTGAGAAGTGGTTTATACATGGATTGAATGATGTCAAAGAATTTCTCTACAGCACCTTTCAGCTCTGGTCTGTATGGTGGAAGATTTACCATGGTCACGCCTGTTTCTGTAATCTGCGCAAAGGATTCTGATGTGTATTCCCGTCCCATATCAGTTACAAAGATGCCCGGTAACTCTTGCACGTTCCACTGGGATTTGTCTAGTGGGATACCGAACTTTCTACACCATTCTGTTTTGTCGGTAAGTATATTTTGGAGCAGATGGCATAAACTCTTTGTATCGTTATTCCATGAGAGAACATAGCCATAACACATACTACTGTAAGCATCAATGCAAGTGGTTAGGATCGGACGACCTTTTAAGGTACCTGTTTCGTCAATAAGGTAGATATCACATACTGTGGAATCAAACATACCAGTGCCGATATTGGTTGCAAACTCACGGATACCATCTCCTAGCAAGGGACGATTGTTCCGCTGGTAATTTGACAGTCCATCACGAGAAATATAATAAGTTTGGAGCTTCTTAGTCTTCCGGTAAAAGTATCGGAACTGGTAAAAGGATGGATGATCGGGCAAGAGCTGTCCCGTGCTGTCACAATACTTTTCTTTTAACATCATTTCATATGCTGTAACAAGACTGTTTTGTCTGCGTGTATAGAAGAACTTATTCAATGCCCATCTCATGTTTTTCTCATCTTTGGTCAGCACTTTTTCTTTCGTATGAACTTTTGGTGCAAGTACAGTGACGGTCTGAAAGATTAGATACTGATACAGATAGCGGCGGATAGTCTGCTTACTGATGTTATGCTCCTCTGAGATGGAAGAGATGATGTTTGCAGTTGCTGTGCTTTCTCCTAAGTGGTATAGGATCGGTGCAATCAGTGTGTACCGCTCATGTGCAATGCGCATCTGATCGGATGTAAGCTCCTGTTCGGCTGGTGGGGCGATGTTGAGTGCATCATATAATTGCTTCTCTGGCAATGGGGTATATTGCGTTCTGAGCGTCCAGAATGGCATTTTCGGATGGAGACAGTCAATTACAAGGGTTTGGTTATCTGATGTCTTTAAAATTCTGTAGAACGTGTTATTGATATAGGCTATATCAGCTTTCTGCATCTGTTACAATCCCCCAATCTTGAACGTTATGGGCAAGCCAGTAGGAACGTGATGTGTCCAGAAGTTTGATTGTAAGTGGCTTTGGCTTGGTCAGATGACTTCGTTCTACACACTCTCGGACATATTGCGTGCCGTCCTGTCGTGTAATAAGGAAGTCTGTTGTGTAGTCTTCATCTTCGAGTGGCGTGTTACATTGAAAGGATTGAACAGATGGATCGGTTTCCAGTTTGTCTGCATAAGCAGATTGGATGGTGCTATAGCATCGGCAGATCGTGTCACATTTAGAAAGAGACTTTTTCTCACAGCGTCCTTTGTAGTTTTTCTTGTACATAGTGTACCTCCTTTGATTTTATGTGTCGAAAAAGTTACCCAAAAATGAATTATGTGTGTTTCGAAAAGTACCCAAAAATGCTTGTTTTTGGGCGTGTGTAAGAATAAGTACCCAAATCCTGTTGTTTTTGGGAAAATCTGGGAAAGAAAAAATCCAGTGTTTATGCGGGTTTCCAGACTTTTTAATATTTATAATTACACATCTCCAAAAATGGAGTAAAAAATATACTATGTTTCAAGGCAACCTCCTTGAGCCTAAAAAGGGCAAAACTGTTGGTTCTGCC
>NZ_QUGU01000016.1:0-92929 GCF_003479185.1 Blautia sp. AF17-9LB | reverse complement strand
CAGGCGTATCCGCCGATATTTGGTCTGCCGCTTAAAGCGGCCGGAAGCACGTGGCTTTAGTCATGTGAGGTTCACCTGAGTCCATACTTTGTGGCAATAAAGTTAAAAATTGCCGGAAGGTATGGTGATGCCATGTGGTATCAAAATGTAATTGCGACCGTGGAGATAAAATTGAGAATGTGATCTATTTATACAAGACATTTAAGGAGGAGTATAAGGGCTAAATATCCTCATGACAGAAAGACTCCGAGAGTACAGAAAGAGAAAACGGGAGGAACGAAAAATGCAGGTACATTCCGTTCTGGAATCTCTACAGCAGGGAATCCTGATCTGCGATCAGCACAGCAGGATTGTGTTCTTTAATCAAGTCTACAGCGATTTCATCGGCGTTCCGCTTGAAACCGCGAAAGGTCATAAAATCACGGATTACCGCAAATCTGCCATTGCTCCGGAAGTCATTTGGAGCGGCATCCCGGTCGAGGGAATGGTGCGGAGAGAGGGAACGCAGGAATACTTTGCAAGTGTTTATCCGATCTGGGAAGAGCATCAGATCCGCGGAAGCATCTCAATTGTGACGAGTCTCGTACAGTTTGAAAAACGGGAATCAGAGGCTCACATGACGCTGGAAGAGCGGGTGCGCCGCTTTGAACGGCAGGAGATCCAAAATACGTTGTTGCTGTACGGACGGGATATGGAAGGGAAGCAAAAAGCGGCAAAGGAACTCGGAATTTCGCTGGCAACGTTATATAATAAAATCAAAGAATAAGACAGAAGGAGAATGAAATGCCGGAATTTCTGCAGCTTTGGGGCTTTGTGGTATTTTCTGTCTTTGCTGTAACAGAACTCACATAAAAGAGGGATCATGATTTCTAAAATTTTAGAAATTACGATCCCTTTTGTAGTATCTGCCCGGATATCGCATTACAATGATCTCAGATCAAAGAAAGCGAGGCCATAGAACATGAAAAAAATCAGAATCGGAAGCGGCGCAGGCTATGCGGGAGACCGCATTGAGCCGGCAGTGGAGCTGATGGAAAAAGGAAATCTGGACTACATTATTTTCGAGTGTCTGGCGGAACGCACCGTTGCGATCGGGCAGCAGGACAAAGAGAAAGATCCGTCGAAGGGATACAACCAGCTGCTCGACTACCGAATGGAAAAAATTCTCCCGCTGATGGCGAAAAACAAAGTAAAAGTCATTACCAATATGGGAGCTGCCAACCCGGTATCTGCTGCCGAACGGACGTGTGAAATTGCCAGAAAACTGGGTGTCGGAGGATTGAAAATTGCCTGTGTGACCGGCGATGATATTACAGAAGAGCTGGACAAATATGAAAATGAGAAGGTGCTGGAGGATGGCACGCTGTTAAAAGAGAAAAAAGATGTTCTGATTTCCGCAAATGTCTATATGGGCGCAGAAGGCATCACAAAAGCGTTGAAAGAGGGCGCCAATCTTGTCATTACCGGTCGCGTTTCCGATCCTGCACTGACGATCGGACCGCTGGTATATGAGTTCGGATGGAACATTGACGACAACCCGGATCAGATGGGACAGGCGGTTCTGGCAGGCCATCTGCTGGAGTGTGCCGGACAGGTGACAGGCGGCTATTTTGCGGATCCGGGCTACAAGGATGTGCCGGATCTGTGGAAACTTGGATTCCCGCTCATTGAGATCGACGAGACAGGCGCATTTACCGTGACAAAAGTCGAGGGAAGTGGCGGACTGGTGAGTGTGGATACCTGTAAAGAGCAGATGATCTACGAAATCCACAACCCCAAGGCTTACCTGACCCCGGATGCAACAGCGGACTTTTCAAAGGTGACGTTCCGGCAGATCGGGGAAAACCAGGTTCGCGCCGAGCATGCGACAACGCATGGAAGACCGGAAACTTTGAAAGTGAGTGTCGGCTACAAGGACTGCTTCATCGGTGAGGGTGAAATTTCCTATGGCGGAAGCAACTGTATGGCACGGGCGGAGCTGGCGGCGGAGATTCTGGAGAAGCGGATTGAACTGACAGGCATCGAGCTGGAAGAGTACCGTACTGATTTTATCGGATGCAATTCCCTGTATCGTGATGCAATTTCCAAGGAGATCGGAAGTGGAACTCCGTGTGAAGTGCGTCTCCGCGCCGCAGGCAGAACGAAAGACCGGAAAAATGCCGTTCTGCTGGCAAATGAAGTCGAAGCTCTCTACACCAACGGTCCGGCAGGGGGAGGCGGAGCTGTGAAACGGGTGTCCGAGGTTGTCTCGGTCTGCTCAATTTTTGTACCGCGGGATGACGTAACACAGAAGATTCGGTATTTTGAAGTTTGATCGATGCCTCTGATCTTACGGTCAGCAGGAGAAGAGCTGGGATTGTTATAAAACGAAGAGATTGCCGGAACGTGTCTGGAAAACCATTTTCCGCAATCGACAGACAGTAACGAAGGACAGGAAAGGAAGAAGTATGAAATTAAAAGAAATTGCACATGCAAGAACGGGTGACAAAGGCGAGATCTCCAATATTTCGGTGATCCCATATGATGAGAACAATTATGAAATGCTGAAAGAAAAAGTAACAGAAGCACGCGTAGCAGAATACTTCCGCGAAATCTGCCACGGAAAAGTAACCCGCTACGAACTGGATGGAATCCATGCGCTGAACTTTGTCCTCGACAAGACACTCGGCGGCGGTGTCACAAGATCGCTGGCGCTGGACAAACATGGAAAGACACTCGGCATGGCACTGCTGGAAATGGAGGTTTAGGGCAATGGCAGAAGATTTTATGGCGGCAGTGGTAAAACGCGTGGAGGAACAGTTTGCGAAAAGCGGCGTTTCCGAAAGCTGTGCAGCATTTGAAAGAAAAGACAGCCAGATCGAGATGCGCGATGGTGTGAAGCTGCATACAATCTATTATTTTCCAAGGGAAGGCGGATCAGGAGAAAACAAGAAATATCCCGTCATCCTGACTCGTACCTGCTATCCGGGCAACGACCGTATTCACCGTGCCTACGGCGAGGGACTGGCGCGCAGGGGTTATGTGTATGTCTACCAGTATTGCCGCGGCAGAGAGCAGTCGGAAGGAAAATGGGAGCCAAACATTAATGAGCGGAACGATGGCATTGACACCATGGATTACCTTGTGGAGCAGCCATGGTGCGAAATCTTAGGCTACTGGGGCCATTCCTACACAAGCATGACCGGCTGGGCGTTCGCTGATGCCGCGGAGGGGAAAGTTGCCACAATGTTTCTGGAGGACTATGGAACGGATCGTTTTGTATCAGCCTACGAGAAGGGCTGCTTCCGCCACGATATCCTGACCGCATGGTCGATGGAAAATGCGGAAAAACCAGTGAATGCTGACTATCGCGAAAGCTGCCGTTATCTGCCGCAGATTGAAGTGGACGAGGCGCTGTGGGGACAGCGTGTTCCGTCCTACCGCGAATACATCACAAGCCCGAGCCCGGATGCGGCACTCTGGCAGACGGGCTGGTGGAAACAGTTACGGGAAATTCCATCAAAAACGAAGGTTCCGATTTATCTTTTAAGCGGCTGGTACGATCATCACCACGGCAGCAGTATGAAAACGTGGGAGCGGCTGAACGCGGAAACAAAACAGCACAGCTGGCTCGAAATCGGCGCCTGGAACCACTTTTTCCAGATCTGCCTCGAGGGCAAAGAGGTGCTGCACCCGCAGAATGAAGAAATTCCAAAGATGCTGGAATGGTTTGAGCTGACGCTGAAACAAAAAGAAATCCCAACACAGCGGATCCGTGCCTATGAGATCGGCTCAGACCGTTGGATTGATAGCGTGTCCGACGGACTGGGAGAAGAAGAAACTGCGGGAAGCATGACGCTGTATCTGGATGAGAAAACACTGCGGGAAGACGCGCCGGAACGGGAAAAAACGAGAAACTACACGTTTGACCCGGCCACTCCCGTCGAGAGCATCGGCGGAGAAGCCCTTCTGCATACGATGCCGCAGATCGGCAGCCATCTTCAGCCGGAACCGGATTATCGTGAGGATGTCCTGAGCTTTGTATCAGAACCGCTGGAAGAAACTTTCACGCTGAACGGAAAAGCTTCCGTCCGTCTGTTCGTGGAAAGTGATTGCGAGGATACGGCATTTACCGCTAAAATCATGGAGGTAACGCCGGAAGGAAAAGCGTACAACATTCGTTCCTCGATTGCAACATTGGAGCAGGGAAAAACGGAGGCTGGAGCCTATGAACCGGGCAGCGTGGCAGAGGTACAGATTACTATGTGGAATATTGTATACACGATTCCAAAGGGTTCCCGCATTCGTGTAGATATTTCCTCTTCCGACTTTCCGCAGTACCATGTCCACAGCAATCAGAAAGGGCTGTGGTCGGAAAAAACGGAAAATAAAATTGCACATCAGACCATTCATATGGGCGGAAAAGCTGCTTCCTGCGTGATTTTGCCGCTGATGAAAAAACAGTGAGCCGTAACGGTAAGGCGAACATAGGAAAAATCAAAAAGAAAAAAGTAGCACAATCCATTCTTTTGTGATATAGTGAAAATACTATAGGTTTTGCGGTAAACCTAAAGAACGGCCCGCATCATAAAAACAAAATGAACAGGAGAAAAGCAATGGAGAAAAAGTGGTGGCACAAAACGGTTGGATACCAGATTTATCCGAAGAGTTTTCAGGATACCAACGGAGATGGAATCGGGGATCTGAAAGGCGTGATCCGTCATCTTGACAAAATAGAAAAGCTGGGAGCCAATGTCATCTGGCTCTGCCCGGTGTTTGCATCCCCGATGGTAGATAACGGATACGATATTTCCGATTACATGGATATCGACCCGTCGTTTGGAACGATGGAGGACATGAAGGAGCTGATCGCGGAGGCAAAAAAGCGCGGCATCCGCATCCTGATGGATCTCGTCGTGAATCATTCCTCTGACCGGCATGCGTGGTTTCAGGCGGCACTCAAAGATCCGTTTGGAAAGTACGGAAAGTATTATGTGTTCCGGGAAGGAAAAGACGGCAAAGAGCCGAACAACTGGCGGTCGATTTTCGGCGGCAGCGCATGGGAGAAAGTACCGGGATATGATAATCTGTATTACCTCCACATCTTCACAAAAGAGCAGCCGGATCTCAATTGGGAGAATCCCAAATTGCGGGAAGAAATTTATGAGATGATTTTAAAATGGATGGATCTGGGACTTGGCGGATTCCGTCTTGATGCGATCAGCCATCTGAAAAAGAATTATCAGTACACCAACCTTCCGCCGGATGGACCGGACGAGTACAATATGGCGTTCGAGTATTTCAACAATGTAGACGGTCTTGCCGATATCTTGTGTGAAATGAAGGAGCGCACCTTTGCACCGACCGATGCGCTGACGATCGGAGAGTACGATCACATGGGACCGGAGGATGTGGAGGATGTGATTGGGGAAAACGGCAGTTTCTCGTCCGTTTTCGATTTTTGTCACACCCTCGACAATGTGCGTAACCCGAAATGGGGCAATACCGTGGCGCTGTTTGACGATTATCGCGATCAGCTTTTTGCGGCACAGAAAATCGTGGATGGCCGCGGCATGCTCTGTAATTTCCTTGAAAATCATGACAAACCGCGCAGCATCGACCGGTTCCTGATGCCGGAGGATCAGAACCTCTACAGCGAAAAAATGCTTCCGGTCACTAATTTCTTCCTGCCGGGTATTGTGTTCCTGTATCAGGGACAGGAAATCGGCATGCGCGACGACCCGAAACAGTCCATTCAGGGATTCGTCGATAAACCGACCTTTGCTATTTACGACCGCCTGATTGCTGAAGGAAAAACGGATGCGGAAGCGCTCGAGCAGATCAACCGCGAGAGCCGCGAGCACAGCAGAACTCCGATGCAGTGGGATGCATCTGCCGAGGCGGGATTCACAACAGGTACGCCGTGGTTCCCGGTGAATAAAAACTATACGGAACTGAACTATGAGACCGAGGAAAAAGATCCTGATTCCCTGCTGTGGTTCTACCGCAAAATGGTGGCGGTAAGACGACGTGAAGATCTGGAAGAAACCTTCCTCTACGGAACGCTGATTCCGGAATACGAGACGGTAAGCGGCGTTCTGGCGTACCGCAGGAAGGATGAGAAGAATAATATTCTGATCCTTACTACTTCTCTTGCGGATGGCATTACATTGCCATTTACAGATACAATCGAAGAAGTACTTCTGAATAACTATGACACCTGCGAGGCGGGCGAGGAAACGATCCGTCTGCAGCCGTATCAGTGTCTGGTGCTGAAGGTGAAGGAATAATTGCAAAAACTAAAACAAAAACCGAAAAATCGGTCCCACAAAAGGAGAAGATCTTTTTGTGGGATCTTTTTTGTGGTACAATACAACAGAAAAAATCTATTATGAGGTGTGGAATGGAAAGAGACGAAGAAATAATGATGAGAGGAACAAAACAGGAAATGCCGGGATTTCGTTTTCGGCTACTCCGGCCGGAGAAGAAACGGGAACTGTGGAATCCGGATTTTGAACTTTTATTTCTGCTTCGTGGGAGCGGAAGAGTCAGCTACGAGGACGGGGAAGTTCACAATCTCCCGATGGGATCTATCTTTGCGATCAACCGGTTTCAGATCTGTGACCTGGATCTGGACGAAGACGGACTTGCTCTGTCGCTCTGCGTTTCAGCGGAGATGATTGATTCATTTCACATTAAGCTGCTGAAATGTGAAGTCAAATGTCAGTCGTTTTTTTATATGGAAGATAAGCAGGAAAAATTTGATTTGATCCGGCGGGATATGGCACGGATCTTTCTTGAGATGTACAAGAATAATGAGGAACAACCGATCTATATGAAAAGCCGTGTGACGGCGCTTCTGGAGGATCTGCTTTTTTACTTTACATCCGGGGAAAAGGTGGAACAGGGCCGGGGCGGAAGGGAACGCATTCAGCGGGCATCAGACTATATTCTGCAGCATTGCCGGGAAGAGATTACGCTGGAGGATCTGGCGGATCATCTTTATCTGAGCCGTGCCTATATTTCACGGAGCTTTCCGCAGTATTTCGGTGTATCATTTCGGGAGTACGTGACGCAGGTGCGCCTGGCGCATGCCGTACAGGAAATGCACAGCGGCGCAACGCTGACGGAGATTGCCTATCACAATGGATTTGTCAATGAGACGGCGATGATCCGCGCATTCCGCAAATACCGCGGTATGACACCGAGCGAATACCGGAAGCAGATGGAATATACAGTAAAACAGCGTGAAAAGAAAGGAAAAGAGCGGGAAGAGGCGGCGGGAGACCATGATATTTTCCAGAGTCTCCTGCAGTATGCAGCGGTCACGGAGCAGGAGATTGAGACGATAAATGAGAGTGCCGTTTCCGTGACAGCGGCAGTAAACGGACGGAAACCAAGAGTGGCAGGCCACTGGAAGCGCGTGATCAATGCTGGCTATGCGGCAAGTGTGCTGAACCGCGAGGTGCAGGATGAGCTGGAACAGCTGGTGCAGGAGCTCGGCTATGAGCTGATCCGCGTAAAAGGAATTCTTGATGATGATATGTGCGTACTTCGGCGGAATATGTGGGGCGAGATTCAGTTCTGCTGGAACTATATTGATGAGGTGATCGATTTCATCCTTTCCACGGGAGCGAAGCCGTTGCTGGAATTCGGCCATATGCCGTTGCTGCTGGCAAAAACAGACCCGGGAAGAACGATGCGTCCGGCGCTAAGCAGCTCTCCGCGAGATCTGGCTGAGTGGCGCATGCTGATCAAAAACCTGATGGAACATCTAAGGGAACGGTATGGAATCAACCAGATGCGGCGCTGGATTTTCAACCCGTGGATCAGCGGAGACGTGATCACGATTGATGGAGGAGATGAGTTCTTTGAGACGTGGAAAGCATCGTACGAGGAGATGAAACGTGTGAGCCCGGATCTTGTAACATGTCTTTCCTTTGGTCTTGGACCGGAGGAACATCTCAAAGCCTTTATCGAAACTATGAAGGAAAAGGAATGTGTGCCGGAAATTTTTGCATTCCGCTCGTTTGGCACGGTGATCTATGGAGAGGAAGAGGAGAAAATGAATCTGATCCAGAACAACGAGAGCGTCAATATGATTGTGAGCCGCGACCCGGATTTTCTGCGGAACCGCGGGGAGAAGGTAAAAGGTCTGCTGCAGAAGGCTGGGCTTGGTGCACTGCCGGTTCTGGTGGATGAGTGCAGCAGCAACATCTGGCAGAGGGATCTGTGCAACGATACCTGTTATAAAGCGGCATGGCTGTTTAAAAATCTTCTGGAAAATGAAGAGGCGCTGCAGGGAATTGCGTATTTCTCGGTCAATGACCGTTTGGATGAAGTATTTCCGGCGCGGGAAACGTATCATGGAGGTTTTGGGCTGTTCACGATGAACGGCATTCCAAAGGCGGTCTGCACTGCGCTGCGGCTGCTCGGCAGAATGGGATCTCGTCTGGTGAAGCGTGGGGACGGCTATTTTATCAGCACGGAGCCGGAGAAAAACCAAAGCCAGATTTACCTGTACAACTATGTTCACTACGATATGCTGTACCGCTACCGCCATGCCGTGAATATTTCCCGCACGGACCGTTACCGCGTATTCAATATGGGGGAAATCCGGACCTTTTCAGTGAAACTGACCGGACTGGAACCGGGAAAATATTGCCTGCGGCTGTATAAAGTGACAAAAGAGCACGGCAGCAGCTACGATGCGTGGGTGCGGATGGGAGCTCCGGAGCGGATGAACCGGATGGAGCGCGCGATGCTGTGCCACAGTGCGGACCCGGAATACCGTGTCTGGGAGCAGGAAACCGACCCGGAAGGCAGCCTCACGGTGCAGGAACGCCTGGAGCCGCACGAGACGGCGCTGATTGAGGTGGAGCAGATTCTGTAAAATCTTCAAAAAATTGCACTCGCGGTGGGAGAATACAGAGAAAGAGTGGAAAAAAAGCAACAATATAAGAAGATCTTGCGACAATTCGAGTAGAAAAGGACGAAAATATTGTTTATACTGAAAACAACATAAATGCTAAATTCTACAGAAAAGAGGTATTTCAAAATGGGGAAAATATTTGATTACGATGGCGTGCCGGTGCTGCATACCACATCCGGCGATTTAAAAGGTTATTTTTATGACGGTGTTTACATTTACAAAGGAATTCCGTATGCATACGCAGACCGTTTCCAGATGCCGGTTCCGTCCAAATGGGATGGCGTGAAGGATGCGACAAACTACGGCTTTGTATGCCCGCTTCAGAACCAAGATACACCGAACGGCGAGCTTATGGTTCCGCACCGCTACTGGCCGCAGGATGAGCACTGCCAGTCCTTAAATATCTGGACAAACAAACTTGATCCGGAAGCCAAAAAACCGGTTCTCGTATGGTTCCACGGCGGTGGATACGCAGCGGGATCTTCCATCGAGCAGGTTGCGTATGACGGCGTCAGCATCGCAAAGAAAGGTGATTCGATTCTTGTTTCTGTCAACCACAGACTGAATATTTTAGGATATCTGGATCTGTCTCCGTTTGGGGAAAAATACAAAAACTCCGCAAACGCAGGCCACGCCGATATGGTGGCAGCCCTGCAGTGGGTACATGACAATATTGCCCTGTTCGGCGGCGATCCGGAGAATGTAACCATTTTCGGCCAGTCCGGCGGCGGAATGAAGGTGATTGACCTGATGCAGATTCCATCAGCAGACGGCCTGTTCCAGAAAGGCCTTGTCATGAGCGGTGTTATGGAGGACGATCCGCTCGGCGCAGGAGAGAAAGACGGCACG
Source organism: Blautia sp. AF17-9LB (assembly GCF_003479185.1). Lineage (NCBI taxonomy): Bacteria > Bacillati > Bacillota > Clostridia > Lachnospirales > Lachnospiraceae > Blautia > Blautia sp. AF17-9LB. The sequence continues at coordinate 83,169 of NZ_QUGU01000016.1, read as the reverse complement.
GAGATTATTACGGCAATGATGAAAGCGCTCGGCTTTGACGATGTGGCTCAGCTGGAAACTGTACCGTATCCGCAGCTTGCTGCTGCATATGCAAAAGTGGCTCCGGCGATTGCACAGAGTGGCGGCTACATCGGCGGCGGCCCGAAAAAGGGCGATTACTTCTATGGAAATCCATTCGACGCAGGCTTCCGTGAGCATGCACATCAGATTCCGATGATGATCGGAACCGTATACGGCGAGTTCGCAACGTTTGCACCGGCAGCTTATGATAAGAACAAACTGACAGCGGAAGAGATTCTGGAAATCCTCAAAAAGGTTTATGGAGACAATGCCGAAAAGGTTCTGGACGCTTTCAAAGAAGCATATCCGGAGAAGAACGGCGTAGATGTTCTTGCCATCGACCGTGCAATGCGTGAGCCGACCGTAAAACTTGCCAAACTGTTCGCAAAAGGCGGCGGCAAAGCATATCTCTACAACTTCGCTCTGGAATTCCCGTTCCAGCACGGCAAGCCGGCATGGCACTGCTCCGATATCCCATATTTCTTCGGAAACGCAGATCTCGTAGAAATTTGTGGCATCCCGGATGTCAGCGATAAACTGGAAAGCGAAATCTTCGGAGCACTTCTTGCCTTCGCAAAGAACGGCACCCCGGATCATGCCGGACTCCCGCACTGGCCGGAAGTAGAAGCAGAGGATGCGGATACCATGGTGTTTGACCGCAAAACGGAAGTAAAACACAACTACGATGATAAAGTGTTTGCAGAGATCAACAAAGTTCTGAAACCATGGAGCTTTATGGACATGATGGCTGACAATATTCAGCATTAAAAAGAACGATTCGACGCGGCATAAGCGAAATCGGGATGGAGCTCTGAAATATTAAAAAATTAGAATAAAAAAACCGCCTGTTTGATTTGAAAAATAAAAAAATCAAACAGGCGGTTTTTTCTGAAAATTCGGTGCTTTCAATCACATCTAAAGTATTATTCTAACAGGGTCACGGAAGAAAAACCAGTAAAAAACAGATTGTACTGAAAAAAATACAATCTGTTTTGTTGACACACTTGAAAAAACATGATAATCTAGAAAATGCACTATTATGGCAAGATATGCCTAAAACCTTTTGTTCAGGCATGAGCGGTAATAAATATATTATAACACAAGGGGTGACAACGTCAATGGAGAAAAACAGAATACGTCCGATACCTACCGGAAAAAGTATGCGAATGAGTTACCAGAGACAAAAAGAAGTATTGGAAATGCCCAACTTGATTGAAGTCCAGAAGGATTCCTATGACTGGTTCCTGAGAAGCGGACTCAAGGAAGTCTTTGATGACATTTCACCAATCTCCGACTACGGCGGACGGCTGAGCCTTGAATTCGTAGACTTTACACTGTGTGAAGATGACGTAAAATACTCAATCGAAGAGTGTAAACAGCGTGACGCTACTTATGCGGCACCGTTAAAGGTAAAAGTAAGATTATATAATAAGGAAAAAGACGAGATCACAGAGCACGAAATTTTCATGGGTGATCTGCCGTTGATGACAGCAACAGGAACATTCGTTATCAATGGTGCAGAGCGAGTAATCGTCAGCCAGCTGGTACGTTCCCCTGGTATTTATTACGGCATCGCACATGATAAGCTCGGAAAGAGACTGTTCTCCTGTACCGTAATCCCGAACCGTGGAGCATGGCTGGAGTACGAGACCGATTCCAACGACGTCTTCTATGTCCGCGTAGACCGTACCAGAAAAGTTCCGATCACAGTCCTCATCCGTGCACTTGGAGTAAGCTCCAATGCAGAGATCGTAGAGCTGTTCGGTGAAGAGCCGAAGATTCTTGCAAGCTTCACCAAAGATACTTCCACCAACTATCAGGAAGGTCTTCTCGAGCTGTACAAGAAAATTCGTCCGGGCGAGCCTCTCGCAGTAGAAAATGCAGAGAGCCTCATCATGAGCATGTTCTTTGACCCGCGTCGCTATGACCTGGCAAAGGTAGGCCGTTATAAATTCAACAAGAAACTTGCACTGCGCAGCCGTATCCGCAACCAGATCCTCGCTGAGGATGTTGTAGATCCGTCCACCGGTGAAATCCTTGCAGAAAAAGGCACCACCGTTACTCTGGAACTCGCAGACAAGATTCAGAACGCAGCAGTACCGTATGTATGGATTCAGACAGAGGAGAGAAACGTAAAAGTTCTTTCCAACTTAATGGTAGATCTGAAAGCATGGGTAGATGTTGACGAGGAAGAACTTGGCATCAACGAGAAAGTATACTATCCGGTTCTGGAAAAGATCCTGGAGGAGAATACCGATATCGAAGAGATCAAACAGGCGATTAAACGTGACATTCACGACCTGATTCCGAAACATATCACAAAGGAAGATATTTTCGCTTCCATCAACTACAACATGCATCTGGAATACGGCGCAGGAAATGCCGATGATATCGACCACCTGGGCAACCGTAGAATCCGTGCCGTAGGTGAGCTGCTTCAGAACCAGTACCGCATCGGTCTGTCCCGTATGGAGCGTGTGGTACGTGAGCGTATGACAACACAGGACATCGACGGAATTTCTCCGCAGTCCCTGATCAATATCAAACCGGTTACAGCTGCAATCAAAGAGTTCTTCGGATCTTCCCAGCTGTCCCAGTTCATGGATCAGAATAACCCGCTTGGAGAGCTGACGCACAAGAGACGTCTTTCCGCCCTTGGACCTGGCGGTCTGTCCCGTGACCGTGCCGGATTCGAGGTTCGAGACGTACACTACTCCCATTACGGAAGAATGTGCCCGATCGAGACTCCTGAGGGACCGAACATCGGTCTTATCAACTCTCTGGCATCGTATGCGCGCATCAACGAGTATGGCTTCGTTGAGGCTCCATACAGAAGAATTGACAAATCAGATCCGAAAAATCCGCGTGTTACCGACGAAGTAGTCTACATGACCGCAGATGAAGAGGATAATTACCATGTAGCACAGGCAAATGAGCCGCTGGATGCAGAAGGACACTTCCTCAACAAGAACGTTTCCGGACGTTATCTGGATGAGACCCAGTCCTACGAGCCGCACATGTTTGATTACATGGACGTGTCTCCGAAGATGGTATTCTCCGTTGCTACGGCGCTGATCCCGTTCCTTCAGAACGACGATGCGAACCGTGCGCTGATGGGATCCAACATGCAGCGTCAGGCCGTACCGCTGATGATCACCGATGCTCCTGTTGTAGGAACCGGTATCGAAGCAAAAGCAGCCGTAGACTCCGGTGTCTGCGTCGTTGCAAAAAAAGCAGGAACCATTTCCTATTCCTGCTCCAACGAGATCCGCATGAACAATGATGACGGAACAAAAGATGTTTACCATCTGACCAAATTCATGCGAAGCAACCAGAGCAACTGCTACAACCAGAAACCGATCGTATTTAAAGGTGACCATGTAGAGGCCGGCGAAGTAATCGCAGACGGTCCGTCTACCTACCAGGGCGAGCTTGCTCTTGGTAAAAACCCGCTGATCGGATTTATGACCTGGGAAGGATATAACTACGAGGACGCCGTTCTTCTTAGCGAGCGTCTGGTACAGGATGATGTTTACACTTCCATCCACATCGAGGAGTACGAGGCAGAGGCCCGTGACACCAAGCTTGGACCGGAAGAGATCACAAAAGACGTTCCGGGCGTCGGCGATGAAGCCTTAAAAGACCTGGACGAGCGTGGAATCATCCGCATCGGTGCAGAGGTACGTGCCGGTGATATTCTGGTCGGAAAAGTAACTCCGAAGGGAGAAACCGAGCTGACCGCAGAGGAGCGTCTGCTCCGTGCCATCTTTGGCGAGAAAGCAAGAGAAGTACGTGATACTTCCCTGAAAGTACCGCACGGTGAGTATGGTATCATCGTGGACGCCAAAGTATTTACCCGTGAAAACGGCGACGAACTTTCTCCTGGAGTAAACCAGGCAGTCCGCATCTACATCGCACAGAAGAGAAAAATCTCTGTCGGCGATAAGATGGCTGGTCGTCACGGAAACAAGGGTGTCGTTTCCCGTGTACTTCCGGTAGAGGATATGCCGTTCCTGCCGAACGGACGTCCGCTGGACATCGTGCTGAATCCTCTGGGTGTGCCGTCCCGTATGAACATCGGACAGGTGCTGGAGATCCACCTGAGCCTTGCAGCAGCAGCGCTTGGATTCAACGTTTCCACTCCGATCTTCGACGGCGCAAACGAGAAAGATATTCAGGATACCCTGGAACTGGCAAACGATTATGTAAACATGGAATGGGATGCATTCTCCGAGAAATATAAAGATATTCTGCTTCCGGAAGTATATCAGTATCTGGAAGAGCATCTGGATCACAGAGAACTGTGGAAGGGTGTTGATATCGCAAGAGACGGTAAGGTACAGCTCCGCGACGGACGTACCGGTGAGCCGTTCGATGGAAGAACGACAATCGGACACATGCATTACCTGAAACTGCATCACCTGGTAGACGATAAGATTCATGCCCGTTCTACCGGCCCATACTCCCTCGTTACACAGCAGCCTCTGGGTGGTAAAGCTCAGTTCGGTGGACAGCGTTTCGGAGAGATGGAGGTTTGGGCTCTTGAGGCGTACGGTGCATCCTACACGCTGCAGGAGATCCTGACTGTGAAGTCTGACGATGTGGTTGGCCGTGTGAAGACATACGAAGCCATCATCAAGGGCGACAATATTCCGGAGCCTGGTATTCCGGAATCCTTCAAAGTATTGTTGAAAGAGCTGCAGTCCCTGGCACTCGATGTCCGCGTACTGCGTGATGACAATACCGAAGTTAAAATTATGGAATCAGTTGATTACGGTGATACCAACCTGAACCACATCATCGAGGGAGACCGTTACTCTGACAGAGAGGACGAGAGATTTGGTGACTATGGATTCTCCAAGAAAGAATTTGACGGAGAAGAAATGGTAGATGTGGAAGAGGATGAAGAAGAAGACTCTTATCTTGATCTGGATGAAAGTTCAGATGATGACATGTAACTTGTAGATCTTCGCTTTGCGAGGAAAGGGGTAATCAAATGCCAGAAACAGCAAAAAAAGAAAATTACCAGATGAGCTTTGATGCCATCAAAATAGGACTTGCCTCCCCGGAGAAAATCCGGGAGTGGTCCCATGGCGAGGTAAAAAAACCGGAGACCATCAACTACAGAACGCTGAAACCGGAAAAAGACGGTCTGTTCTGCGAAAGAATCTTCGGACCAAGCAAAGACTGGGAGTGCCATTGCGGTAAATATAAGAAAATTCGCTACAAAGGCGTAATCTGCGACCGATGCGGCGTAGAAGTAACAAAATCCAGTGTGCGCCGTGAGCGTATGGGACACATTGAGCTGGCAGCTCCGGTATCCCACATCTGGTATTTCAAAGGAATTCCGTCCCGTATGGGACTGATCCTGGATCTGTCTCCGAGAACTCTGGAGAAGGTTCTGTATTTCGCAAACTACATCGTTCTTGATGCAGGCGATACCAAATTACAGTACAAACAGGTTCTGACCGAGAAAGAATACCAGGATGCCAGAGAGGAGTTCGGAAACGGCTTCCGTGCAGGCATGGGTGCTGAGTCCATCAAAGAGCTTCTGATGGCAATCGATCTGGAAAAAGAGTCTGCTGAATTAAAGGCAGGTCTCAAAGATTCTACCGGACAGAAGAGAGCCCGCATCATCAAGAGACTTGAGGTTGTTGAGGCATTCCGTGAGTCCGGAAACCGTCCGGAGTGGATGATCCTCGATGCGGTTCCGGTTATTCCGCCGGATCTGCGTCCTATGGTACAGCTTGACGGAGGACGTTTTGCAACATCCGACCTGAATGATCTGTACCGCCGTATCATCAACCGTAACAACCGTCTGAAGAGACTGCTGGAGCTCGGTGCACCGGATATCATCGTGCGCAACGAGAAACGTATGCTTCAGGAGGCAGTTGATGCCCTGATCGACAACGGACGCCGTGGCCGTCCGGTTACCGGTCCTGGAAACCGTCCGCTGAAATCTCTGTCTGACATGCTGAAGGGTAAATCCGGCCGTTTCCGTCAGAACCTTCTTGGTAAACGTGTTGACTATTCCGGCCGTTCCGTTATCGTCGTAGGACCGGAACTGAAGATTTACCAGTGCGGTCTGCCGAAAGAAATGGCAATCGAGCTGTTCAAACCGTTCGTTATGAAAGAGCTGGTTTCCAACGGTACTGCACACAACATCAAAAACGCAAAGAAAATGGTCGAGAAACTCGAGCCGCAGGTATGGGACGTTCTCGAGGACGTCATCAAAGAGCATCCGGTTATGCTGAACCGTGCCCCTACACTGCATCGTCTGGGTATCCAGGCGTTCGAGCCGATTCTGGTAGAAGGTAAAGCAATTAAGCTTCACCCGCTGGTTTGTACCGCATTCAACGCCGACTTCGACGGTGACCAGATGGCTGTCCATCTGCCGCTGTCTGTAGAAGCGCAGGCAGAGTGCCGTTTCATGCTTCTTTCTCCGAACAACCTGCTGAAACCGTCCGATGGTGGTCCGGTAGCCGTTCCTTCCCAGGATATGGTTCTTGGTATCTACTATCTGACACAGGAGCGTCCGGGCGAGAAGGGCGAAGGAAGCTTCTTCCGCGATATGAACGAAGCCATCCTGGCATACGAGAACGGATACATTACCCTGCAGACCAAGATTACCATCCGCTGCGAAAAAGAGATGGAAGATGGTACTGTAATGCAGCAGAACGTAAGCTCCACACTCGGAAGATTCCTCTTCAATGAGATTCTGCCGCAGGATCTGGGATACGTAGACCGTACGGTTCCGGGTAACGAGCTTGCGCTTGAGGTTGATTTCCTCGTTGCAAAGAAACAGCTGAAACAGATTCTGGAAAAAGTCATCAATACACACGGAGCTACCAAAACCGCAGAGGTTCTGGACTATATCAAGGCAACCGGATATAAATACTCCACCCGTGCAGCCATGACCGTATCCATTTCCGATATGACCGTGCCGCCGCAGAAGCCGGAGATGCTCGCCGAAGCACAGGCAACGGTAGACAAGATTACAAGAAACTTCAAACGTGGTCTGATTACAGACGAAGAGCGTTACAAAGAGGTTGTAGATACTTGGAAGAAGACCGACGATGCGCTGACAAAAGCACTGCTCGACGGACTGGATAAATACAATAACATCTTCATGATGGCTGACTCCGGAGCCCGTGGTTCCGATAAGCAGATCAAACAGCTGGCCGGTATGCGAGGACTGATGGCCGATACAACCGGACACACCATCGAGCTGCCGATCAAGTCAAACTTCCGTGAAGGTCTTCAGGTACTGGAATACTTCATGTCCGCACATGGAGCACGAAAAGGTATGTCCGATACCGCGCTTCGTACCGCCGACTCCGGTTACCTGACCCGTCGTCTGGTAGACGTTTCTCAGGACCTGATCATCCGTGAAATCGACTGTGCCGAGGGCAAGGACGAAATTCCGGGTATGTGGGTCAGCGAGTTCACAGACGGAAAAGAGCAGATCGAGAGTCTGCAGGATCGTATCACAGGTCGTTTCTCCTGCGAGACGATCAAAGACAAGGACGGCAATGTCATTGTAAAAGCAAACCATATGATCACCCCGAAACGTGCTGCCCGTGTCATCAAAGACGGCATCAACGAGAACGGTGAGCATTATACAAAAGTAAAAATCCGTACCATTCTTACCTGCCGTTCCGGTAACGGAATCTGCGCAAAATGCTATGGCGCCAACATGGCAACCGGCGAAGCAGTACAGGTTGGTGAGTCTGTCGGAATTATCGCAGCACAGTCGATCGGTGAGCCTGGTACACAGCTGACCATGCGTACCTTCCATACCGGTGGTGTTGCCGGTGGAGATATCACACAGGGTCTTCCTCGTGTCGAGGAGCTTTTCGAGGCAAGAAAGCCGAAAGGACTTGCTATCATCACCGAGATCCCTGGTGTTGCACAGATCAAAGACACCAAGAAAAAACGCGAAATCGTGGTTACCAATCCGGACGATGGCGTATCCAAGACATACCTGATCCCTTACGGATCCCGTATCAAGATCGCTGACGGAACGGTTCTGGAAGCCGGAGACGAGCTGACCGAAGGTTCTGTAAACCCGCACGATATCCTGAAGATCAAAGGCGTACGTGCCGTTCAGGATTACATGCTCCGCGAGGTACAGCGAGTTTACCGTCTGCAGGGTGTAGAAATCAACGATAAGCACATCGAGGTTATCGTTCGCCAGATGCTGAAGAAGATCCGCATCGAGGAAAACGGAGATACCGAATTCCTTCCGGGCGACATGGTAGACTTCCTGGAGTATGATGAGACCAACAAAGCGCTGATCGCAGAAGGCAAAGAGCCGGCAGAAGGAAAACAGGTTCTGCTTGGTATTACCAAAGCATCCCTGGCATCCGATTCCTTCCTGTCCGCAGCATCCTTCCAGGAGACCACCAAGGTTCTGACCGACGCTGCTATCAAGGGTAAGGTTGACCATCTGGTAGGCCTGAAAGAGAACGTTATCATCGGTAAACCGATCCCGGCCGGTACCGGTATGAAGTGTTACAGCAACATTCATCTGAATACCGACAGCATGATCGAGGAAGAAGAGGACGAGGATCTGATTCTGACCGAAGATCTTGAGGACGATGCTCCGGCAGCTCCGATGGCAGAAGCTCCGGTTGAAGAGCCGTCAGCTGAAGAGGAAGAGCCGATGCTCGACTTCGACTTTGAGGAAATGATTCCGTCAAAGGATGATACCGAGGAGTAAACCCTTCAACAAATAATAGCAAGGATTCTCCCACCTCTATAGGTGGTGAGATGAATTGCAAATAAGAAAGTTAACGGCAGTGGCGGGCGGAGAGAAATCGGTATCCCCCACTGACATGAGGCAAACCACAGTCAGCATTCTGCTGACATGTCAGACTCTGTGAAATTACCGACTGTGGATTGAAACAAGGTTAAAAAATAAATATGTCATTTGTGAAAAGCAGAGAATTTTCGGTTCGCCGGGGTCTCTGCTTTCCTTGTGTTTTCGGGAGCATTTTGTTACAATGGAGACAGAAAAGAGGGAAGCCTATGTGGATAAAAAAATTACCTGGCATCGTGGCAAATGCGGCGGTACTGATTCTGGATATATTTGTGATTCTGATGATTGCAGCGCTGTTTCTCCACCAGCAAACGGCGGGAGAGCGTGTGAAAGAGACGATTACGCGTTTTTCCACGACATCGGAGGAGTATTATTCCGAGGGAGAGGCATACAGCCAGAAGAGCGACCGGGTGCATACGTATGCGGTGAAAGAACAGTCTAAATAAGAGGAAAAGATGAGGTAAACTATGCTCCAGAAGTGGAAAAGAAAAGGAAAAAGATTCCGCCATGTGGAAAAAGACGGAGAAGAGACGACGGAGCTTTCTGTGAAAATACGGGCGGCAAAATTTCGTGATCTGCCGATGAGTCTGCGGATTCTGATCGTGAATCTCAGTCTGTTTCTGATTCTGTGCGCCGTATTTTTTATGGCAGGCGCGTATCTGTATGCGCCGCAGGCGGCAGGACGGAATTATGTGGAAGCATGCCTGGCAGGAGACTGGAACAGTGCATACGATGTATGCCAGTTCCCGGACAGCACGTTTCTGTCGCGGAAGAACTACGTCAATGCAATGACCTGGAAAGCAAAACAGGACGGCACTGACGGGCAGGAAACACCGGAGATCAAGAGCTTTTTCATGCGCAGAAAACAGAATCTTGAGACCGGGGAAAACAGGATTTATACTGTGCGGTACACGTTAAAAGGCGTGAGCGACTCGCAGGAAGAAACATTGGAGATCGCCGCCGGGGATACCGTAAAATGGAACTTCAAAGAGTGGTACGTTGTGCCGAAAGACAGCTGCGTGACGGATGTCGAAATCACCGTCCCGGCGGATGCCTCGTTCTATCTGGACGGCGTGCAGGTCGGGAAAAAGTATTTAAAAGAGACGGCAGATAACGTCAGCATCTACAAAATCCCGTATCTCTTCCTCGGCGGCCACACCATTGAACTGACCGAAAAACAGAAAGACCCATACCGCGAGATCGTCCTCGTGCAGGACAACAGCAGCATGGAATTCCTGCCGGATTTAAAACTCAACGATTCCACCGGCAAAACCATCGCCGACCGCGCAGAAGAGTCCCTGGACAAGGTATTCACAGCCGCAGCCGCCGGAAAATCCTTCAGCACCATCAAAAATGAATTTTCCGCCGACACCGCCGTACAGAAAACCGCCAAAGAACAGTACCAGCAGCTCTGCGATGCCTACCTGAACAGCGACACCAACACCGGAATCACCAGCATCACCGTGAGCAGCGTCTCCACAACCGTAACCAACGAATCCAACCAGATGAAGATCGAAACCAACGTGACCGCTGCGATCGAGCGACGAACCCGTTTCCTCCATTTCTTCCGCAAAACCAAAATAGAGACCGTCACCTGGAAACTCGAGTCCGTTGTGACGCTGGAAAACGAAAAATGGGTGATGGGCAGCGATTTCCTGAAGGGCGTTGAGCTGTCGAAGTGATTTTGAGAAAACGGTTGATATTTCTGAGAACTCTGCGTACAATAGAAATACCAAGAGAGAAATCTCTTCCTAAAATAGGACATGAGGCATAAGGTGTTTGCTTCTGTTGTTCTGGCAACGTTAAAATTTTGCAGTTACTCTTAAGCAGAGAGGATAATCAGGCTGGACAGGTGAAAGACCTGTGATTTGGTGGCAAAGCACCAGAAAGAAACCAGGTTTTTTAAAAGAGAGTGACAAAGAGTGATTTTGTATCCGCTTTTACCATGGGTGCAGAGTCACTCTTTTTTTGTGACAAGATGTTAAGAAACGATAAACATTAATTTACCAGAAGTGGAAAAATGTAAGAATTTGTGCCTTGCATCTTAGGTCAGATCACGTTATGATAGTAAGTAGAAAAATGTCGAAAAACGTTTGTGTTACGATGGAAGAAAGTTCCGCAAAGGGGCGGGACGATGGAGTATAAACAGATCATATGGAAAGAAAATCATTGAAACAGAGAAGAAAGCAGATGCGCCGCAGACAGATGATGCAGAAAGTATCACGGATTTCCCTGTGTGTGGTAATCGGCCTTCTTTTTCTTGCGCTTATCTGGAAATTTGCGGGAGCGCAGCTTGCGAAAAAAGGAATTGTACTGAGTAATGACACAGCCGCAAAGACGGTGAGCGAGACGGCGCCGGAGGCGGAGGACGGATCGGGAAATGCGGGAATTAAGAAGCTTGCGGAGACCACGCCGCCGAATGAGACGCCGGGATGGCAGTACAGCTCGTCGGGCTGGTGGTACGCAACGGATGCCACAACGTACTACGTCAACGGCTGGGCAGATATCGACGGAAACCAGTACCATTTTGATTCCAATGGTTACATGGCGACCGGCTGGAAAGCGATCGGCGGAAAAGGCTGTTACTTTGATGACCAGGGTGTTTACCAGCCAGACCGCAACGGCTCGATGATGGTAGCCCTGACCTTTGATGACGGCCCAGGCGTCTATACCAGCACGCTTCTCGATACGCTGGAGCAGTACGGGGCACAGGCGACGTTCTTTATGCTCGGCAGCAATGTGGAAAAATACGGTGCAGATGTGATCCCGCGCATGGCGGCGATCGGCTGTGAGCTTGGAAACCACTCCTATGCGCATCCGAATATGAAAGAACTGAGCACCGACGACGGCCTTGCCCAGTTCCAGATGACGGATGATCTGATCGCCCAGTACAACAACGGACAGGGTGCAACTGTCATCCGTTTCCCGTATGGAAACAGCACCGATGAACTGCTCGCATCTATCGGCCGCCCGAGCATCATGTGGGATGTCGATACCCTGGACTGGCAGACAAAAAATGTACAGGCAAACATCAGCGCCGTTCTCGACAGTGTAAGCCCGGGAGACATTATCCTGATGCATGATATCCACGAGACGACCGTAGAATCGTGTGCAACGATCGTGCCGGAGCTGATCAACCGCGGGTATGAGCTTGTCACGATTCATACTCTTGCAGCGGCAAACGGCGTGGATCTTGCAGCGGGAGAGACGTATTACGGCTTCCATGGCGGAACGACAAACGAATAGAAAACAGAATAGAAAAACGACAAAGAACCGCCGGTTTACTCTCAAATCAAGAGTGAACCGGCGGTTCTTATGTCATTTTATGAAAATTTATTTCATTGCCGCTCTCTTACGAAGTCTGGAATCCAGCTCTTTCTTACGGATACGTAAGGAAACCGGAGTAACCTCAAGAAGCTCGTCCTTGTCGATGAAGTCCAGAGCCTGCTCCAGGGAAAGGATTCTCGGCGGAGTCAGACGCAGTGCCTCGTCGGAAGAAGAAGTACGGGTGTTGGTCAGGTGCTTCGTCTTGCAGACGTTCAGCTCGATATCCTCGGCCTTACCGTTCTGTCCGATAACCATACCGGCGTAAACCTTCTCGCCAGGTCCGATGAACAGAGTACCGCGCTCCTGTGCGGAGTACAGACCGTAGGTAACGGACTCGCCTGCCTCGAAAGCAATCAGGGAACCCTGTTTGCGGTATTCAATGTCGCCCTTGTACGGTGCGTAATCTTCAAACTCGGTGTTCAGGATACCAGTTCCTTTGGTGGAGGTCATGAAGATTCCACGGAAACCAATCAGGCCTCGTGCCGGGATTTCGAACTCCAGACGGGTGGAACCATCGCTTGCGCGGCTCATGCCGTGAAGCTCGCCTTTACGCTCGCTGAGGAGCTGGATGACAGTACCGGAGAACTCGTCCGGAACGTCAACGTATGCGATTTCCATTGGCTCGAGTTTGCGTCCGCGCTCGTCCTCTTTGTAGATAACCTCTGCCTTACTTACTGCGAACTCATATCCCTCACGGCGCATGTTTTCGATCAGGACGGACAGATGCAGCTCACCACGGCCGGAAACCTTGAAGCAGTCTGCGGAATCAGTCTCCTCGACGCGGAGAGAAACGTCAGTGTTCAGCTCACGCATCAGACGGTCACGCAGGTGGCGGGAAGTTACGTATTTACCTTCTTTACCGGCCAGCGGGCTGTCGTTTACGATGAAGTTCATGGAAATAGTCGGCTCGGAGATTTTCTGGAACGGGATGGAAACCGGGTTGTCCAGATCGCCGCAGAGAGTATCTCCGATGTGGATATCCGGGATACCGGAAACAGCAACGATAGAACCGATGCCTGCCTCAGTAACCTCTACTTTTTTCAGTCCGTCAAATTCATACAGTTTGCTGACCTTTACTTTTTTCTTCTTGGTCAGATCGTGGTGGTTGACCAGCATAACGTCCTGGTTCACGCGGATCGTTCCGTTTTCAACTTTGCCGACACCGATACGTCCAACGTATTCGTTGTAGTCGATGGTACTGATCAGAAGCTGTGTGCCAGCTTCCGGATCGCCGGTCGGAGCCGGGATGTATTTCAGAATGGTCTCGAACAGAGGTGTCATATCCTTCGGGGTGTCGTTCAGATCGAGTACGGCATGACCCAGCTTTGCGGATGCGTACAGGAACGGACAGTCAAGCTGCTCGTCGGATGCGTCGAGATCCATCAGAAGCTCAAGCACTTCGTCGATGACTTCGTCCGGGCGTGCCTCCGGGCGGTCGATTTTGTTGATGCAGACGATAACGGAAAGATTCAGCTCAAGTGCTTTTTTCAGCACGAATTTGGTCTGCGGCATAGCGCCCTCGAATGCGTCTACAACCAGAATAACGCCGTCTACCATTTTCAGAACTCGCTCAACCTCGCCGCCGAAGTCCGCATGGCCTGGGGTGTCGATGATGTTGATTTTCGTTCCTTTGTAGTAAACTGCTGTATTTTTGGAAAGAATGGTGATTCCACGCTCACGCTCGATATCGTTCGAGTCCATGACACGTTCCTGAACCTCCTGATTGGCACGGAAAACGCCACTCTGTTTCAGAAGCTCGTCTACCAGTGTAGTTTTACCATGATCGACATGGGCGATGATGGCAACGTTTCTTACATCTTCTCTCGTTGTTTTCATTTCTTCATTCCTCTTCCTATGGGTTGACCCTGCCGGGTTCAATTTTTCAAAATTTCAAGCCGGCCGGGAATGTTTATCACAGCACAAAGGCAGGTGCCTTGCCGTTTTGTCTCTGCTGGATGCCTGCCTATCTGAACTATTATAGCACAGAACAGAGAAAAAAAACAGGGAAGATGTGACATTTTTTGTATTGCAATGGTAGAAAATACGAAGCATGTGGTGCGGTTTTTACAGAAACATATACAAAAAATTGGGCAGAATGCTGATTTGAATAGAAATAAAAAAATCTGGAAAAAAGTGGTTCTGAAAAAGAAATGTGGTTCATACATTAGGATTATAGATCAGCAAAGTACCGATCAGAAATCAATATTCAGAAAGAAAAGACAAAGGAAGGGGATTTTCATTATGGCAGACAAGATGATTGAAAACAATCAGGTGGTTATCATGGGAGAGATTGTCTCCCCGTTTACATTCAGCCATCAGGTATTCGGAGAGGGCTTTTACCTCGTCGATGTGATGGTCAAGCGGTTGAGTGAATCGCAGGACATCATTCCGGTGATGGTCTCCGAGCGGCTGGTGGACGTATCACAGGATTACCAGGGTGAGTGGATCTGCATCAGCGGTCAGTTTCGGTCCTACAACCGCCACGAGGAGAAGAAGAACCGTCTGGTACTCTCCGTATTTGCGCGGGAATTAAGCTTCGTGGAGGAAGAGGACGATTCCGTCAAATCCAACCAGATTTACCTCGATGGATACATATGTAAACCGCCGGTCTACCGGAAAACACCTCTGGGAAGAGAGATCGCCGACCTTCTGATCGCGGTCAACCGTCCGTATGGAAAATCAGATTATATCCCGTGCATCTGCTGGGGACGGAATGCGCGGTATGCCTCTGCGTTTGCCGTGGGCGGCCACGTTCTCATCTGGGGACGGATCCAGAGCCGGGAATATATGAAGCGGCTGAGCGAGACGGAAATGGAAAAGCGGACCGCGTATGAGGTTTCGGTGAGCAAGCTGGAATATAGTGAGAGTTAAAGCGCGATCCGCTGTTGACAAGAAAATTTAATGATGCTATAGTAAAAGCAGAACTGAAGTGGATAGAGGTCGCATTACTTCAAGAGTACCTTTTCGGATGCCTCAGCAGCAAAAGAAGAAGAGGAAAAGGGAAGAATGCCGAAGGACATCCGGCGCTGAACCGGTATGCTCCTGGGCGCAGGTTGAAAAAATCTGCGACTGTCATCGAGAGATGGAGAGCTATCTGATCATAGATACTGCGTATGTGTGAATTTGGAGGCGATCTTATCTGGGATGAGGCGCCTCTTTTTTAAACGGAAAGTGAAATTTTCCGTGGGAGATAAGCTCCGGCGACTGATTTCTTATGGTTTTATCTGACACAACATACAGGAGGAAAAGAGAATGTCTATTTTTAAAGGTGCAGCTGTTGCAATTATCACACCGATGACCGAAACACAGGAAGTGAATTACGAAAAACTCGGAGAACTGATTGAGGAGCAGATCGCCGGCGGAACCGACGCCATCGTTATCTGCGGAACCACCGGTGAGGCTTCGACCCTGTCCCATGAGGAGCATCTGGATGCCATCAAATATACCGTGGAAAAAGTAAATCACAGAATCCCGGTAATTGCAGGAACCGGCTCCAACAGCACGGAGACAGCAATTTATCTGTCTCAGGAAGCAGAAAAATACGGCGTGGACGGACTTCTTCTCGTTTCTCCGTATTACAATAAAGCAACACAGAAGGGCCTGATTGCACACTTTACCGCAATCGCAGACAGCGTCAAAGTGCCGGTCATCCTTTACAACATTCAGGGCAGAACCGGCGTAAACATTGCACCGGAAACGATCGTCTATCTGTTCAACAACGTTGAGAATATCGTTGCAGTCAAAGAGGCTTCCGGAAACATTTCCCAGGTCGCAAAAATTATGCAGCTGACCGATGGAAAGATCGATCTGTACTCCGGAAACGACGATCAGGTTGTGCCGATCCTTTCCCTTGGCGGAAGCGGTGTAATCTCCGTTCTTTCCAACGTAGCACCGCGTGAGACCCACGACATGGTACAGAAATTCCTCGACGGCGATGTGGCCGGATCCAGAGAAATCCAGCTGAGAGCACTGCCGCTCATCGATGCGCTGTTCTGCGAAGTAAACCCGATTCCGGTAAAAGCAGCGCTGAACCTGATGGGCAAAGAGGTTGGCCCGCTTCGTCTGCCGCTGACCGAGATGGAGCCGCAGAACCAGGAGCGCCTGGCAAAGGCTATGAAAGATTTTGGAATCAAACTGGCTTAAGTTAAGAATACACGAAGTAAAGAAGGAAAAAGACAATGGTTAAAATTATTATGCATGGCTGCAACGGCCATATGGGACAGGTCATCACCGGCCTGGTAAAAGAAGATGCAAATGCAGAAATCATAGCCGGAATCGATATGAACGACAACGGCCAGAACGATTATCCGGTATTCAAAAGCCTGGCAGAATGCGATGTTCCGGCAGACGTAGTCGTTGACTTTTCTTCCTACAAGGCAGCGGACGCACTGATGGATGCGTGCAAAGAGAAAAAACTGCCGCTCGTTTTGTGCACTACGGGTCTTACCGAGGATCAGTTGAAAAAAGTGCAGGAGACCAGCAAAGAAATTCCGGTTCTCCGCTCCGCTAACATGTCTCTTGGCGTAAATACTCTGATGAAACTGGTACAGGCAGCCGCAAAAGTGCTCGCAGAGGCAGGCTTTGATATGGAGATCGTGGAGAAACACCACAAACTGAAATGCGATGCTCCGAGCGGAACCGCCATCGCCCTGGCTGACAGCCTGAATGAGGCAATGGACAACCAGTACCACTATGTTTATGACAGAAGCCAGCGTCACGAGCAGCGTGATCCGAAGGAAATCGGAATCTCTGCCGTACGCGGCGGCACCATCGTCGGAGATCACGACGTCATCTTCGCGGGACCGGATGAAGTTGTTACTCTGTCCCACAGGGCATATTCCAAAGGAGTTTTCGGAAAAGGAGCTGTAGAGGCTGCAAAATTCCTGGCTGGAAAACCGGCTGGCATGTATGACATGCAGGATGTCATTGCTGCGAAATAAGGCAGAAACAGGGAAAAAGTGAATAGAAACCAGAAAGTGCGCAACGAAAATGCGAAACGTTGCGCACTTTTTCTTTTCTTACAACGGGATTTTCGGAATTGAGGAAGTTATTTTGCAGAATATTTGGCAGAATACACAAGAAAAAATACGGAATATCAAAAGAGAACGTGAAAATCGCAAACGGTAATGGAAAAATCAATGCGCAACAAGGTAAAACGCTAAAGTTGCGCGTTTTGCACAAAAAATAGTAAAACAGTATATTTCGACAAGAAATATCTTATAAAAACTGCGAATTGTAAACAATATGCCGAAATGATATGATAATGGCACAAAGAAAAATAAAGAGTTGAGCAACAAAAAGTTGCGCAAACAAGAAAGGGAATGAGAAGATGAAAAAGAATGGTTGGAAAGGGTTTTGCAAAAAGCTCTACAAGTACCGGGTATTTCTTCTGATGCTTGCACCGGCAGTAATTTATACCCTGATTTTTTCCTACTACCCGATGACAGGAATTGTAATGGCATTCAAAAAATACTCCTACGCAGGAGGTATCTGGGGAAGCCCGTGGAACGGATTTGATAACTTCAAGTTCTTCTTTAAATCAGGACAGGCCGGACTCGTTACCAGAAATACCGTGCTGTATAATCTGGCATTTATTGTGATCAACACGACGATGCAGATTGCCGTTGCCGTGCTTCTGACCGAGATCCGCAACAAACATTACCGTAAGATCACACAGTCGCTGATGTTTCTGCCGTATTTCATTTCCTGGGTTATCGTAGGAGTTATGGCATTCAATATTTTCAGTTCCGACTACGGTTTTCTAAACCGACTGATTGAAACCTTCGGTGGAACACCAATCAAGTTTTACACGACACCAAAGGCATGGCCGTTTATCCTTGTCTTCTTTAATGTATGGAAGGGAATCGGATACGGTTCTGTTATGTACCTGGCAGCGATTATGGGAATTGACACTTCGATTTATGAAGCAGCCCGCATCGACGGAGCAAACGTGTTCCAGCGAATTTTCAAAGTAACAATCCCGATGATCATGCCGACCACAATCATCCTGCTTCTGCTATCCGTCGGAGGCATCTTCAAAGGAAACTTTGATATGTTCTACAA
This sequence comes from Blautia sp. AF17-9LB, assembly GCF_003479185.1. Taxonomy (NCBI): domain Bacteria; kingdom Bacillati; phylum Bacillota; class Clostridia; order Lachnospirales; family Lachnospiraceae; genus Blautia; species Blautia sp. AF17-9LB. The sequence continues at coordinate 64,898 of NZ_QUGU01000016.1, read as the reverse complement.
CCTGGTTGGAAGTAACGGTCTTCTGTACAACTACACCGATGTAATTGATACCCTGACGTTCCGTGCCTTAATCAGCAGCAACGACTTCGGAATGTCCGCAGCTGTTGGTCTGTATCAGTCGGTACTGTGCTTTATCACTGTCGTAATCGTAAACAAACTGGTTGGTCTTTATGATAAAGACTACACCTTATTCTAGGAGGGATGAAAAGTGGGATCTTCCAGTCATACAAGTAAAATCAAAAGAGGAAAAGATGCGGTTGCACTTGATATCATCGCGTACGGATTCTGCGGAATCATCGCGCTGGTCTGCCTCGTTCCTTTCATCATGATCGTATCCGGCTCGTTTTCTTCGGAATCGGCCATTATCCAGAACGGTTTCAGCCTTCTGCCGCAGGATTTCAGCCTGGAGGCATACAAAACCGTATTTAAAGATCCTATGGTTGTCTTCCGCGCATACGGCACGACCATCGGTCTGACCATCGTCGGAACGGTACTTGGTCTGCTGCTGCAGACTATGACAGCTTATGTACTGTCACGTAAGGAGTTTGAGTGGAGAAATCAGTTTTCGTTTTTCTTCTACTTTACCACTTTGTTTTCCGGCGGTCTTGTTCCGTACTACGTACTGATGACACAGACCCTGAATCTGCGGGACAGCTACCTTGCACTGCTCCTTCCGCTGCTGTTCAGCGTATACAACCTTCTGATCATGAAGAGTTACATCGTGGGACTTCCGGATTCTCTGATTGAAGCGGCCAAGATTGATGGCTGCGGCGAGTTCCGTATTCTGTTCCGGATTGTAATGCCGCTGATCAAACCGGCACTTGCTACCGTGGGCCTCTTCATTGCACTGGCTTATTGGAATGACTGGTACAATGCGATGCTGTATATCAAAGACACGAACAAGTATCCGCTGCAGTATTTCCTGTATCAGCAGGTTAATGATATTGAGGCATATAAAAAGCTTCTTGCAAACAACGCCGCAGGCTCTGCCGTCAGCGCAATCTCATTGCCGACCCAGTCCCTGAAAATGGCACTTACCATTGTAGTAACCGGCCCGATCGTTCTGGCATATCCGCTGGTACAGAAATACTTTGTACAGGGTATCACAATCGGAGCAGTCAAAGGCTGATACAAATCATGTTAATTTAACTGAATCAAGTAAGTCCCCTGTTTCCATTGCGAAAAGCAATAAGCAGGCGGGTGGGGACTTGCTTGTATCAGGAGGAGTGCAAGCTCCTTCTGATAAACTGCGGAGCAGTTATTCGGTTATGAGCAAGTAGCAAAGCGGATTGCGAATATCCGCTTGAATTACACATTATATTTATGAAGGAGGTTCTTTATGAAAAAGAGCACAAAAAAACTGGTATCTGTATTACTTGCATCCGCAATGGCAGCCGGCATGCTGGCAGGATGCGGTTCCGGCAACGGAAAGGGAAGCACGGGCGACAGCAAAAGCAGCTCCGCAGCTTCCGGCACATCGGGAGACAACCTGAGTGCAGACACTTCGGAGCATGTCGATCTGACGATGTATCTGATCGGCGACCGTACCCCGGATTTTGATGAGGTTTACGCCAAAATCAATGAGATTCTGGAAGAGAAGCTGAACTGCTCTCTGAACGTAGAATTCCTTTCCTGGGGCGAGCATGACACGAAATATTCCCTGCTGTTCTCCTCACAGGAAGATTTTGACCTGATCTTTACCGCATCGAGCTGGTGCCATTACGAGCAGACCGTTTCCCTCGGCGGATTTGCACCGCTTTCTGAGGACTTTATCAAAACGTATGCACCGGATATCTGGGAGGTTGTTCCGGAAATGGCATGGGAGCAGGCAAAGATTGACGGACAAATCTACATGGTTCCGAGCTATGCCAACGAGTTTGGTCAGGAAGTTCTGGCAGTGCGCGGTGACCTGATGGAAAAATACGGTATGGATGATATTACATCCTGGGATGACCTGATGAAGTTCTACAAAGCATGTGCAGCAGACGGTATCTATGCAAGTCAGGGCGGACCGTGGTATCCATTCTTCCAGTCCCAGGGCTACTCCACAACGGGCGGAGCACCGAAGGGCGGCGAGCTGATTCTGTATCATACCCAGGATCCGAAAGATCTTGAATTCCAGTACATCGGTGAATGGGATGCGTTCCGTGAGTACTGCCAGGAGATGAAAGACCTGGTAGACGCCGGAGCATGGTCCAGCGACGTATTAAACAGCAGCGATGAGAGACAGACCGGACTTCTGACCGGAAGAACAGCAAGCATGAGCTGGAATCTCGGAACCTGTCTTACCTACGGAAAACAGGCAAATGAGGAACATCCGGATTGGAATGTAACGATGGTAGACCCGAACAAAAACCTGTCGAAAAAAGTAAACTCTTACATCAACAACGGTGTTGCCATCAACGCAAACAGTAAAAACAAAGAGAGAGCCATGATGGTATTAAATGAATTCTACACCAACCCGGATGTTTACGATCTGGCTATGCTCGGTATCGAAGGAAAGCACTGGGAAGCAGTCGGTGATGATCAGTACAAAGTTATTGATGAGAGCGGCTATGGTGTAGCAAGTAACTGCAACTGGGGATGGAACAACTGCACCATCCAGAGAGAGGAATATCTTGAGAACAGAACGGCTCTGGACGACAAGTATGAAAGCATCAAAGATGCCTTCAACAACAACATCAAAGAAGATCATGTTTACGACGGATTTAACTTTGATTCCAGCAATGTAAGTACACAGTTTGCAGCAGTAGAGGCAGCCATCGACAATTATTATAACCCGCTGATCAACGGTCTCGTTGACGATGTGGACGCTTCCATCGATGCCATGAACGCAGCTATGGACAGCGCCGGAATCCAGGATATTCTGGATGAGATGAACCGTCAGGCAGCAGAGTATGTAGCGGAGAAAGAAGGAAAATAAAACAGTAAAATAAAACAGTAAAATAAAACAGGGAATGGACGCGCTGGTCTGCCAGAAGCTCCGGCGCGGCCGTTCCTTCTTTTAGAGATCAAGTGATGGTTCAAAAAGCTTTGAGGGATGACTTGATTTCTAACAGCATTCGTATTAAATATAAAAATATAGGAATTTTTCAAATTTAACAGAAAGTGACAGGGTATTTTTATGACACTGGAGGAAATTGCAAAAGAGATAGGGGTATCAAAAAGTACCGTTTCCCGTGCACTGTCCGGTAAGGGCAGAATCGGAGAGAAGACCAGAAACCGGATTCTCGAGGTGGCAAAACGGGGAGAAGAGCGGGAGGAGATGGCGCGGACCCGAACGGTGACGCACAACATCGGCGTGGTACTGCCTTCAGACGTTTATTATGGAAGCGGTGTTTATTTCCAGAACTGTCTGCTCGGCGTCTGCGAATCGGCATCGATGCTCGGGTACAATGTGCTGATTACGACGAGCAACGCGCATGATATTTCAGAGCTGCAGTCGCTGGTGGAGTCGAACCGGGTGGATGGTATGCTCCTGACACGTGCGCTTGAGGATGACCGTGCGCTGCAGTATTTAAGTCAGGCAAATTTCCCGACAGCACTGACGGGAACATGCCGGTATGACAACATTATCCAGGTGGATACCGACAATGAGGGTGCGGCAGAGAAAATGACAACGCTGCTGATCGGAAAGGGATTCCGCAGATTTGCGTTTCTTGTCAAGGATATGAGCTATAACGTAGACCGCAAGCGTCACGAAGGTTTCTGCCGGGCGCTGATTAAAAATGGAATTTCCGAGAAGGATCAGCTTTTCTACAATGGTTCGATCCGTATGGAGTTTCTGGATGCGATCATTGAAAATATTATATCCAAAAAAGTGGAATGCATCATCTGTGGCGACGACGAGATTTGTACGATGGTGATGTCCCGGCTCCAGGCGGAAGGCTATCGAATTCCCAAGGACGTCGCGATTGCTTCGCTCTACAACAGCACCAATCTGGACTGCTATTCCCCTGCAGTTACAGCAGTCAGTGTGGCAGCATCCCAGATGGGAGGCACAGCCGTGCGTCAGCTGATCCAGCGGCTCCGAGGGGAAAATTATGAGAAGAAGACGATGCTGGATTACGACATTTTATTCCGAAAATCGACAAACTAACGTAGCAGGGAGGGCAGAACAATGGAATTTCAGAAGGGAATGGATCTATCTTTTATACCGGAGCTGGAAGATGCCGGAGTACAGGTGAAGGACTTTGACGGAACTGTTATGGATCCGCTGGATCTCGTTCAGAAATACGGGGTAAATTCCGTACGGCTCCGTATTTGGAATGCGCCGGAGCATGTCAGGGAGTCCGGCGGATACTGCAGCTATGCGCATACACTGGCGATGGCAAAACGGATCCGGGCACATGGCATGAGCTTTATGCTGGATTTCCATTATTCTGATTTCTGGGCGGATCCCGGTCAGCAGAGAAAGCCGAAAGATTGGGAAAACTTAAGCTTTAAAGAATTAAAAGAGGCTGTTTTTTCTTATACAAGAGATACGCTGACGGCATTAAAAGAGGAGGACGTTCTGCCGGATATTGTTCAGATCGGAAATGAGATCCGAAGCGGCCTTCTGTTTCCGGACGGAGAGCTGCCGGATTATACAAAAATGGTACAGCTTGTAAATGCCGGAATCCGCGGTGCGCGGGCTGCAGCCGGAAAAGATGAGATGCAGGTTATGATCCATCTCGACCAGGGCGGACGGTATTTCTATCTGAAAGAGTGGTTTGACTGTTCCTTTGAGGCAGGACTCGAGGATTTTGACCTGATCGGACTTTCCTATTATCCATTCTGGCACGGCACTTTCACGGATCTGAAAGAGACAATGACGAAGCTGATCCAGGATTGCAAAAAGCCGATTATGGTCGTTGAGACGGCGCATGCATGGAGAAAGAGTGCGCATGGGTTTATCGATGAACAGCAGGAAAAAATCGCAGGATTTCCGGCGACGCCTGCCGGACAGAAGCAGGTGCTGGATCTGGTTGCCAATATCGTTGCTTCGCTGCCGGATGAAATGGGGCAGGGTATCTATTACTGGGAACCGATCTGTGTTCCGAAAGACGGTGAGGGCGGCTGGTCGGAAAATATGGGTCTGCTGGAGGAGAAGGGAACCATCATGGAGGGCATTCGTTCTTTCCTGTTTACACGGAATGATGCCTGTCCGGAAAAACCGGCCAAGATTTACGAGCCGGAGCCAATGACCGTAGTAAAAGACGAAGCATGCGGTCTGCCGGAGATGCTCCCGGTTTTGCTGTATGACGGAATGGTGGAGCAGCGGCGGGTAAACTGGAACGAAGTGCCGGACACACGCGTGACAGGCGAATATGATGTGACAGGAAATGTGGAAGGTGTTCCGTTTGCTGCACATGCGAAGATCTGCGTGGTGGAAGAGCTGCCGGAGGCGGAGAATCTGTTGCTCGATGTCGGCTGGGAAGACGGCCTGGCGCGCTGGAACGTAGAAAAATCCGAGGATGCCGTTGCAGTACAGCTGTTTCCGGAGTTTGTCGATCCGTTCCCAGCTCCGCCGGTGAATGCGGTACGCGTAGAAGCACCGAAAAACTTTACGTTTTCGATCTGCCAGACGGTAAAGGTACAGGAGGCAGGAACGTATACATTATCTGTTGCCTTTCAGGGAACCGATACAACAAATGTGGATGTGCGGCTGTTCCTCAATACGGAAGAGGGAAAAGAAGAGACTGTGATTCATCCGACAGAACATGCATGGACCGGCTACAAAGTGACATGCGAAATCAGAAAACCGCAGGAAGTCACTGCCGGAATCCGAATTTCATCGCCGCCGATGTACGGCATGATGCGGAATTTCTGTCTGCAGACAGTAAAAAGAGAGGGACAATAAGACGATGAGAGCAGAGTACAGCTATTGCAGGGATTATCTGATTAAAAATGGAAAACCGTGGTTTCCGGTGATGGGCGAAATGCATTACAGTCGGTACCGCAAAGAGTGGTGGGAGGAATCACTGCGCAAAATAAAGGCGGGCGGAGTTTCTGTCGTCTCGGCCTATGTGATCTGGATTCACCACGAGGAAGAGGAAAATGTGTTTGATTTTGAAGGATGCCGGGATATCGGAACGTTTGTAAGACTGTGCCGGAAAGTCGGACTGTCGGTATTCTTGCGTATCGGACCGTTTGTGCACGGGGAAGTGCGGAACGGCGGATTCCCGGACTGGATCATCGAGAGAGAGAAAGAGGGCATGGCGATCCGCTGTAACAACGAGGAATATCTTGGCTATGTCAGACGGTTCTGGAAAAAGGTTTATGCGCAGGTCGATGGATGCATGGAAAAGGACGGCGGTCCGGTGATCGGTATTCAGATCGAGAATGAGTACGGCCACGTCGGCGGTCTGCAGGGACCGGAGGGCGAGGCGCATATCCGCACATTGACAGCAATGGCAAAGGAAATTGGCTTTGATGTGCCGCTGTACACGGCGACCGGTTGGGGCGGAGCCTGCATCGGCGATCTGCTTCCGGTCATGGGCGGCTACTGTGAAGCACCATGGGATCAGAGAACGTGCGAGATTGAGCCGAACGCAAACTTTGTGTTCAGCCACACAAGGAACGATGCACTGATTGCGTGTGATCATCATGTGGAAAATGCAAACAGTTACAACGAGGAGGATTTTCCGTTTTTGACGGCAGAACTTGGAGGCGGGCTTCAGGTTACCATGCACAGAAGACCGGTGGCGAAGGGATGCGATGTCGGAGCGATGTCTACCGTAAAAATGGGAAGTGGAGCAGGGCTGCTCGGCTACTATATGTACCACGGCGGCAGCAATCCGAAGGGAAAACTGTCCACCCTGCAGGAGAGCCGCGCGACAGGATATCTGAACGACCTGCCGGAGATCAATTACGATTTCAACGCGCCGATCCGGCAGTACGGAACAATCTCGGACAGCTATCGGGAGATCAAGCTGCTGGCGCTGTTTTTGAATGATTTTGGCGAGGATATGGCCTCACTTCGGTCTGAAATTCCAACGATAAGGATTCTGCCGGGAGATATGCACACTGTTCGGACAGCGTGCCGTCACGATGCGGACCATGGATACGTCTTTTTTAACAATTACCAGAGAAGATGGAAGATGGATGATCATCCACAGGTGAAACTGGAGGGACTCCTGGATGGAAAGGCGAGCGTGGGATTTCCGGCATTTGACCTGAAAGAGGGAATGTATGGATTTTTTCCGTACAATATGAAACTAAACGATGCGGTTCTTCACACGGCACTTGCCACACCGCTCTGCGTTTTACATACGAAAAAGGGAGATGCGTTCGTATTTTACGGTGATCTCGACCCGCAGATTCAGTGGGAGGGCGATGCGCGCGCAGAACTCTGCCTGATTTCCCGGCAGGAGGCGCTGAATGCATGGAAGGTGCATCTGGATCAGGATTATCTCGTTCTTTCCGAAAATTATGTCTGGGAAGAAAACGGTGAGCTTGTTGTGACAGGCAGTGGAAAAACCATGATCGCTGTGTATCCGGCAGTGGAAAAAGGCATTGTGGATTTCAAAGAGTGTGGAAAAAGAGGAAACTTTACGCTGTATGAGCGTATTTACAAAGCACAGGAGCCGGAGGCAGAGCTTGTCTGCAAAGAGCAGGATAAAGAGAAAGCAGTATACGAACTGAAGCTTGCTTATCCGGGCGAAAAAAATTATCACGATGCGTTTGCTTTTCTGACCTGGTACGGAAACCGTATGGAAGTGTTTGATGGGGAAGAGAAAATCAACGATTATTTCTATACCGGTCAGGAGGCCCTGTTAAGCCTTGGCTATTTTGAGTTTCCGGAGAAACTGAAACTCGTTGTCTATCCTCTGCATCCGGGTGATCCGATTTTTCTGGAAAAGCAGCCGGATGCAGCGGATGGATGTGCCTGCAAAATTGAGAAGCTGCACGTGGAGACGATATTTCGATGAACAGAGAAAGGAAAACGAACATGAACCAGAGTGGATTTATCTATGGAGGGGATTATAACCCGGAGCAGTGGCTTGCGATGCCGGAAATTCTGGAGCAGGATATCGAATATATGAAGGAGGCGCATATCAACGAGGTGACGCTTGGTGTCTTTTCCTGGTCTGTGCTCGAGCCGGAGGAGGGTGTATACCACCTGGAATGGCTGGAAAAGATCATGGATCAGCTGTATAAGAATGAGATTTCAGTAATTCTCTCGACACCGTCTGCAGCACGCCCGAAGTGGCTTGCAGACAAATACCCGGAGGTACTGCGCGTAAACGCGGACCGCACGAAAAATCTGTTCGGCGGACGCCATAATCACTGTTATACTTCGCCGGTTTACCGGGAAAAGGTGGGGAAAATTGATCGCCTGCTGAGCGAGAAGTTTGGAAAGCACCCGGCGGTAAAAATGTGGCACATTTCGAATGAACTGAGTGGAGAATGCCATTGCCCGCTCTGCCAGAAGGCATTTCAGGGGTGGCTGAAGAAAAAATATGAGACGATTGATGCATTGAATATGTCGTGGAATACAACGTTCTGGAGCCATTCGTATCAGAATTTTGAGCAGATTGAGAGTCCGTCCCCAAAGGGTGAGATGGGGCTTCACGGACTGAATCTTGACTGGAAACGGTTTGTGACAGATCAGACAGCAGACTTTGTTGCCTGGGAAAAAGCAGCGATCCGCGCGGGCGGTTCCGAACTTCCGGTGACAATCAACATGATGTATGATTTCCAGGGACTGAATTATCATAAGTTCAAGGATCTGATTGATGTGGTGTCATGGGATAATTATCCGACCTGGCACAAGGAAGCAGAAGAGGTGACTGCGCTTGATGCGGCACTGCAGCACGATTTTATGCGGAGTTTGATGAAAAAACCGTTCCTTCTGATGGAGTCCTGCCCGACAAGCACGAACTGGCAGAGTGTCAGCAAGCTGAAACGGCCTGGGCTTTTAAAGGCGGCATCGCTGCAGGCAGTGGCGCATGGTTCCGACAGTGTCCAGTATTTCCAGATCCGCCAGAGCCGCGGTGCGAGCGAGAAGTTCCACGGGGCGGTCATTGACCACTACGGCGGAAAGGATACGCGCGTGTTCCGTGAGGTGACAGAGACGGGCGAGGCGCTTTTGGATCTGGCGCAGATTGCGGGAAGCACGACGAAGGCACAGGCTGCAATTTTGCATGACTGCGAAAGCCGCTGGGCCATGGAGGATGCGCAGGGACCACGGAATATGGGACTGCATTACATGAATACCGTGAAGAAAGTATATGGCGGTCTTCGGAAACTGGGTGTGAATGTGGATTTCCTTGACATGGAGGAGAGTCTTTCCGGCTACCGGATTGTCTTTGCACCGATGCTGTATCTGTTTCGGGCCGGAATTGAGGAAAAAATCCGGAATTTCGTGGCAGACGGCGGCACCTTTGTGATGACATACTGGTCGGGAGTTGTGGATGAAAACGACCTCTGTTTCCTCGGCGGAACCCCGCACGGACTGATGGATGTATTCGGCCTGCGGAGCACCGAGCTGGACGCATTGTATGATCAGGATGTGAATGCGGGTGTGGGAGAAGGAAAGACATATGAAATCCGAAATTTCTGCGACCTGGTAAAAACGAACGGTGCCGAAACGCTGCTGGCATACCGTGACGATTTCTATGCGGGATATCCGGCACTGACGAAAAATGTATTTGGAGAGGGCGAGGCGTATTATGTCTGCGCAGATTTTGAACAGGCATTTTACGATGACTTCTGCCGGAAATTGGCAGAAGAAAAAGGCCTGGAACGCGCGGCAGCCGAAATCCCGGAAGGGCTCGATGTTGCAACAAGGGAGGATGAGAAATACAAGTATCTGTTTGTACAGAACTACGGAGCTGAACCGGCTGCATTTCCGATGGATACGGAAACATACCAGCCGATGACGGGAGAGTATGATGGAGTGGTCAGAAGATTTGAGACGGTTGTGTTTCGAAAAGAAAAATAGAAGTTAGGGAATAGAAACAGACGGCAGGCTGTGTGTGAGTACACAGCCTGCCGTCTTTTGAATGGACGGTTATTTCAGTTCCTGTTCCGCCTTTTTCCAGACCTCTTCGTCCAGATCGGTCAGTGCCAGTGCATCGGCGAGTTCACGCACTCGTTTTACGGTGAGATAAAAATAATTCACGCCGCAGGTCAATGTCCGTTTTAAGGAACGGGCAAGGACACTGCCATGCGTTTCCAGCCCGGCGCGGTCGAATTCGGCGAGGTAGCCTTCGAGATCGTAGGGAATCTGAAAACATTCGATCTGCCATGTGCTGTTTTCCAGCGTCAGAATCGCGAAATGGGCATGGCCGCCGACTCCATCAAGCGCAAGCCCAAGGGAACCGGGATTCAGGTATGTTTTTCCGGCATATTCTCTTTGCTCCTGCTTGTGGCTGTGCCCGCCGAGCAGGATTGCGGCATCGAGATTTTCCAGATGGGACAGCAAAAGCTCCGGATGCAGACCGAAATTCCCACGGAGTTCTCCGGGCGCGCCGTGACAGAGACGAAGTGCCGGGAAGAGAGATTCGCGGCAGGTATCCGGTATGATTTCTTCCTGCGGAACAAAAACAGGAATCAGCCGGCCTGACTCATGCATTTTTCCGATCAGAACTCCGTCTGTCGGCAGCTGTTCGAAAAATTCCAGATCCTGTCCGGTAAGATTCCGAAACGTATAATCCAAAAGTCCGCTTGTCGAGGAACCTGCCTTCCAGTTCTGCGGATGCCGGAGATTTTCCAGCAGATATTCTTCCCTGTTTCCCCGCACCAGATAGCAGGGAAACTCCTCCTGCATTTCGCGAAGCACTCTCATCATCCGTTGCGGAAAAGGCCCGTCTGTTACAAAATCTCCCAGCCCGATGATACCGTCGATCTCCTGACTGCGAAGAAATGCCAGCACCTTTGCGAGCGCATAATAATTCCCGTGAAGATCACTGATTACTGCTAATTTCATGTGTCGTCCTTTCTGTGATATTGAGTCAAAAGGTGTTTTGTCCCAACATCTCTCTATATCAAAATTATAAAATGCGAGATACTGTTTCGATTTTATCAGATGGAGAGAAAGAACGCAATTTAAAAACCTGCTGACAGAAAAAGCATGTTATGATAAGATCAAAGGCAGAGAGTTTCGAATATCTTTACTGTCGGAGGGAATGTATGATTAATCGGGAAGACATGCTGGAGCTGACGAGGAGGATGACGCCGGCGCGGACTTCGTTTGTGCGGATGGCGGGTTGCTATACGGATTCGGATGGGGAGTATGACGGCAGTTTCAACATTCATTTTCTGAAACTGTCCGGTTCGGAAAAGGCCAGGAATCTGGCGATTGCCAAGAAAATTCCGTTTGCGGAATCGAATGAGAAGCTGCGGGAATACCGTTTTCCGGAAACATCCCAGGGGCCGGGCAGTATCTGGCAGATGCTGATGGCGCTGCGGGAATGCGGACTGAAGAACGATGCGCTGTTGGAAACGTTCTATGATATCCTGATCGAAGGATTGCAGATTCACGGGGCTTATGCCATTTACATGTTTTATGACCGGTATGATATTCCTGCAAAGGCTTCCGATAAAGAGCGCCTGGGGGAATCCGAGGAGATGTTCCCCTATCTGATCTGCGCTGTCTGCCCGCTGGTTGGAGAATACGAGCCGGGAAATCCTATCTGTGGATTTCTGTTCCCTGCTTTTGTGGACCGGAGCGGAGATCTGGAACGGGTTGATATTTATGCAGAGCGTGCAGCGTGGGGCGATCAGATGGCCAGCATTCTTGGCGCGAAGGGCAGAAAATTCAGATGCGGTCTGTAAAAGAAAAAATCAAAAGTGACGGATCAAACCAGGTGCTGATGTGCCTGGCAGTAAAAAAACTTCCCGGCGAACCTGCATATATCGTTCGCCAAGGGAAGTTTTTTAGATACGGGAGCAGCAGAAGTGCATATTTACTGTGCCATCCCCGCTCCATTCTGTGTAGTTGCTCCGTTTTCCTGCGGATTCTGCGTCTCATTGTCGCCGCCGCTTACCACATCGTCCACCGCGCGGCCGACATCCTCAACGCCCTCACCGACACCACGGGTCACATCTTCAGCGGCGTCGCCGACATCATCTCCAAGGGTATTTCTATCCCCGGTATTTGTACCGTTCGTACCGTTGGCATTCCCATCGGTGCCCTCCGTCACATCATTTACATTGTCGTTTGACGGCATCTCTGTCGTATGGACATCGTTTCTGTTATCCGTCTGTCCCATGTCACTCTCCGTGTTGGTATTGCCATTTCCGGTGTCATTCGTGGTGTTGTTTCCACAGGCCGTCATCCCGGCCAGTAATACCGCCAATGCCAGCGTCATACACACTCTTCTGATTTTTCTCATCTTCAAAATCTCCTTTCCCTAACAGTGTCTGGACAGTTGCTAGTATTTGAAAAATGCCGGAAAATATACGGAAAAAAGAGGCTTTTGGAAATCTTGACAAAGGAAGAAAAAAACACTAAAACAAAAAGTACGAAAACGGACTAAAAACGAAAACAGGATATATCGAAATGGAAGTCAATCCGGCAAACCGGCGGGAAAAAATCATCAGTCTGACTGAAACGGGAAAACAGTATGCGAGAGAGCTGGTTCTTCCGCTGTTTCAGTCCGAGGAGGAAGCTGCGGCGCAGTTTACGGAGCAGGAGATGAAAGAAGTAATCCGGATGCAGGAAAAATTTGCCGATGCACTGGCAAAGAGTATGGAGGAAAAGGTATCCATAGTTCACAATCTGTCCGCTTCGTGATATGATAACAGCAGAATTCGAAAAGGAGAGAAAGAGAATGAAAGAAGAACTGAAGAAATCCCTTCGCACCTACGGCGCCCTGCTGCTGCTCGGTGTGACCGGCGTTCCGCTCGGTGCGGCAGTCGGTCTGATTGAGGCGCTGTTCTGCCGTCTGCTTTTGAAAGTCACGGCTGTTCGCGTGGCACATCTTTTCTGGTGTCTGCCGTTTCTCGCTATGGCAGGTCTTGTGATCGTGGCAGTCAATCAGAAATTCGGTGGCAGGGGAAAAGGAGGCATGAGTCTGATTTTTGATGTAGCGTATGAGGAGGAGACAGAGCTTCCGCTTCGCATGATTCCGCTGTCAATGCTCTCAACGGCGTTGACGCATCTGTTCGGTGGAAGTGCCGGCCGCGAGGGCGTTGCCGTTCAGATCGGTGCTGTGTTTTCCTATTTTGCCGGCAAAAAATTACCGTTTAAAAACGCGCCCGGTATCTTTCTGGTAACCGGTATGGCCGCCGGCTTTGCGGGCATGTTCGGAACGCCGATTGCAGCTGTGATCTTTGCGGTAGAGGTGCTCGCTGCGGGTGAAATGCGGTACGAGGCACTGCTTCCGGCGTTTACCGCATCTTTCTCTGCGAGCGCTGTAGCTTCCCTGCTTGGAATCCGCAAAGAAAATCTGGCTGTCCACATCAGCGAAAGCCTGACACCGTTCCTGCTGGTGCGTCTGATTACACTTGGTATTATTTTTGGAATCACAGGCGGCCTCTTCGCCTGGTGCTTAAAGCACACGAAAAAATATCTCGGCGAAAAAATCAAAAATCCGCTGGTACGTGTTTTCTCCATCGGTGTTATCCTTAGCATTCTGTTCCTGCTTCTGTACCGCGGACGGTATTGCGGCTTTGGAACGAATCTGGTGGAAGCGGTATTTCATGGGGAAAAGGTATATGCATATGACTGGGCGCTGAAATTTATCCTGACAATTCTGACGCTGTCCGCCGGGTTTCAGGGCGGCGAGGTAACACCGCTGTTTACCATCGGAGCAACCCTGGGAGCAGTCCTTGGCAATCTGTTCGGTATTCCGGTGGAGCTTTCCGCGGCGCTTGGCTATGCGGCGGTTTTTGGCGGCGGAACCAACACCTTACTGGCGGCTATTTTCATTGGCGGCGAGATTTTTGGCTACGATTATCTGCCATATTTCTTTATTGTCTGCACCGCGGCCTACGTATTCAACCGCAACAGCTCGATCTATTCCCGCCAGAAACTGACGAAATACAGCTGCTGATAACAGAAACGTCACAAAGTTATCACACACCGTTACGTGTTACAGTTCACTGGTGCCCAGCGAACTGTAACATTCGCAACCTTCATTTAAAGTTTTGCTTCGCAAAAGGAGGGTTGCTCACACCTGAAACATGTTCTTACGCAGCGAAACAGCAAGTGTTTCACTGCTGAGTGAACAGTAACGGTTACGTTACGATACGGGTTGACGCGTTTCCGGGAATGAGGTTATACTAGAGGTATCATATACGAAAAAGGAGTAACGAATTATGAAAGGTATCGTACTTGCCGGAGGTTCCGGCACACGTCTTTATCCGTTAACTATGGTAACATCGAAACAGCTTCTCCCGATCTATGACAAGCCGATGATCTATTATCCGCTGTCTGTTCTTATGAATGCAGGCATCCGCGACATCCTGATCATCTCCACCCCGCAGGACACCCCGCGTTTCGAGGCACTGCTCGGTGACGGCCATCAGTTCGGTGTACAGCTTTCCTACAAGGTACAGCCAAGCCCGGACGGACTGGCACAGGCCTTCATCATCGGCGAGGAGTTCATCGGGGATGATTCCGTTGCCATGGTGCTCGGCGACAACATCTTCTTCGGACACGGTCTGAACAAACGCCTGAAAGCAGCAGTAGAAAACGCTGAGACCGGAAAAGGCGCAACCGTATTCGGCTATTATGTAGATGATCCGGAGCGTTTCGGGATCGTAGAATTTGACTCCGAGGGAAAAGCCATCTCCATCGAAGAGAAACCGGAGAAACCGAAATCAAACTATTGCGTTACAGGTCTGTACTTTTATGACAACAAAGTCGTAGAGTATGCAAAAAACCTGAAACCGTCACCGCGCGGAGAGCTTGAGATCACCGACCTGAACCGGATCTATCTGGAAGACGGCAGCCTGAACGTTGAGCTTCTCGGACAGGGCTTCACCTGGCTGGATACCGGTACACATGAGAGTCTGGTAGAGGCAACCAACTTCGTAAAAACCATCGAGACGCATCAGCACCGCAAGATTGCGTGCCTCGAGGAGATCGGTTACCTGAACGGCTGGATCGGCAAAGACCAGCTTCTGACCGACATCGAGCCACTGAAGAAAAACCAGTACGGCCAGTACTTGATGGATGTGATGAACGGAAAATATATCGACAAATAAAAGCGAACAGCGTTGAAGAAAACTGCCCCGGAAGAAAAATCCGGGGCAGTTTTTGAAAAAAGTGCTTGACCATGACATAACGTCATCCTTTATACTCATGGTACAAACAGAAAATCAGACTGAAAAACAAGAGACAGACAAAACATAACGATAACAAAATCAGAAAAAAGGAGAACCATTATGAGAGTATTTGTAACAGGTGTAAAAGGCCAGCTCGGCCATGACGTCATGAATGAACTTGCAAAACGCGGTCATGAAGGAATCGGCGTTGATATTGAAGAAATGGATATCACCGATGCAGAAAGCGTAAGAAAAGTCATTACCGAAGCAAATCCGGATGTCGTAATCCACTGTGCAGCATGGACCGCTGTAGACCTTGCTGAGGATGATGACAAAAAAGAAAAAGTACATCAGGTCAATGCAGTCGGAACCGAGAACATCGCAAAAGTCTGCCATGACCTTGACTGCAAAATGATCTACATCTCCACCGACTACGTATTCGACGGCCAGGGTACCCGCCCGTGGGAGCCGGATGATGAGCGTCATCCGCTGAACGTATACGGCCAGACGAAATACGAGGGAGAGCTCGCGGTAGAGAAATGGGTGAAAAAATTCTACATCGTCCGCATCGCATGGGTATTCGGCGTGAACGGAAAGAACTTCATCAAGACCATGCTGAACCTTGGAAAGACACACGATCATCTGACTGTTGTAGATGATCAGGTAGGAAGCCCGACCTACACCTACGACCTGTCCCGCCTGCTTGTTGACATGGCAGAGAAAGAGAACTACGGCCGCTACCATGCAACAAACGAGGGACTCTGCTCCTGGTATGAGTTCGCCTGCGAGATTTTCAAACAGGCCGCTGAGATCGATCCGGCTTACGGAAAAGTAAGTGTATCACCGGTAAGCTCTGACCAGTACCCGGCAAAAGCAAAACGTCCGTCCAACAGCCGCATGAGCAAAGAGAAACTGACCGAGAACGGATTCGAAAAACTGCCGACCTGGCAGGATGCGCTGCACAGATATCTGCGCGAGATCGAATTCTGATAGCAAACCCCGAAAATAACGCAAGTTTCTGAGATTGCTATAAACATTTCCAATAGGCGGAGCCCCAGGTAAAACGGGGGCTCCTTTTTCTTATGCCAAACTCATGCATTCAACAGGGAGAATGCCCTTTTTTCTTTTGTGAATATTGACAGAAAATGCCGTTGAAATTCTCACATTGGATCCGGGTATTTCTGTTGACATTTGAACATGAAATTGCCATTATGAAAGCAGAATCTTTACGTATCCGGCAGGGGGCAGGAACGTGAAGATGACAAAAGAAGGTATGGGGGATGAAGCAATGAAAAAGAGTCTGTTTTACCGGGCAAAAAAGATGCCGCCATCTGCGCAGATCATGCTGCTGTTTGCCGTCGAGGGTGTATTTCTGCAATATATCACATCGATTAACGGTTTCGGTCTGAATCTGTATGCGACAAACATGGGTGCAACCGACAGTCAGATCGGCATTATCCAGATGGTGCCGAACATTGTAGCGTGTGCAGCATTGCTGCCGCTTGGAATTCTGGCGGATCATCTGAAGTCGACAAAGACGATACCGCTGCTTACGCTTCTTATGATGTGTGCCGGTTATGCATTTCTTGGCAGTGTACCGGTACTCGGCGAGAGACGTATGGATCTGTTTTTTGTATCGCTGGCATTTACTGCGGGTGCACTTGCCATCTACAATGCGCAGTGGCAGGCGATGTTCGGTGCTGCGGTTTCGCTGCGGCAGCGAAATGATGTCTATGCCTTTCGGAATCAGTTCATGTTTGTGATTGGCATTTTTGCACCGGTGATCTGCGGGATTCTGATGGGAAGATGCCACACGGCCGATGGAAAGCTTCTGGTACTCCGAAGCTTCTTTTATTTGTCTGCTGTCTGTGTTCTGTTGCAGGCCGCTGCAATCAAAAAAATTCCGGTGAAACAGCAGGAGGAGGGCAAAGCTTCGGCAGAAGCGGGAAATGCATCCTCACGTTTTTCTGTTTCTGACCTGCTGGAGGCGATCACAAGTGTGGGAAAAAATAAAGCACTGCGCTGGTTTTTCGTGCCGGTGGTCTTTTTCTATATCACCTGGCAGCTTGACTGGAGCATGTGGTATTTAGGACAGGTCAAATACTGTAAAATGTCGGAGATGACACTTTCCATCTGCAACGGTGTTTTCAATATCGGTCAGCTTGCGGCAGTTGGAATGATCGCGAAGGTTGTCCGGAAAAAATCGCCGGATTTTGCACTGATTTTCGCCGGGATCGGTCTTTGCTTCTGCCCGGTTATCATGATTCTGGCTCCTCATCTGCCCCTGGCGTACCGCGGGGTTGCTTTTATTGTTTTGATGACGGTTCTGAATGCTCCGCAGTGTGCCGTTGCACTTTGTACGATACAGATTCTCTTAAATGCCGCGCCGGAAAAGAACCGTTCGCTTTTGATCAGCCTCTTTACGATGATTACAACGCTGACCAACAGTGTTCTGCCGCTGCTCGGTGTCCGTCTGTATACGGCACTTGGGGCAGACCTTACGGCACTGTACCGGTTCAATCTGATAGATCTTGGGGTTCGCATTTTATCCACACTCGGGCTGGTATGGCGTTATCAGAAGGCGAAAAAAGATGGCTTTCTGACAAAGATTTCGGATTGAGACGGGCCGTAAAAGCCGAAAATAACATTTACAACAGGAACGATATCGTGTATGATAAACGTGGTTTTCTTTGCACGTATGGAAAAGAGAAGCGCAAAAAGGAGTTTAAACAATGAAATGGAATAAATTTACATTAAAAACAAGATCGGAAGTGGAAGACATTGTGATCTCCACTCTGGCCGATGTGGGAATCGAAGGCGTGGAAATTCAGGACAAACAGCCTTTGACCGAGAGCGACAAACAGCAGATGTTCGTGGATATCATGCCGGATATTCCGGATGACGACGGCATTGCCTATCTGAATTTTTACCTCGATGTGGATGAGGACAAGGAGAAGGTTCTTGCAGATGTCCGCGCGGCACTTGCAGAAATGCAGGAGTTCCTGGACCTTGGAGAGTGCACCATCACAGAGTCTGAGACAGAGGACAAGGACTGGATCAACAACTGGAAACAGTATTTCAAACAGTTCTATGTGGACGACATTCTGATCATCCCGTCCTGGGAGGAAGTAAAGCCGGAAGACCGGGATAAAATGATCATCCATATCGATCCGGGCACAGCCTTTGGAACGGGTATGCATGAGACAACACAGCTTTGCATCCGTCAGTTAAAGAAATATGTGACAAAGGATACCGAGCTGCTTGATGTCGGAACCGGAAGCGGTATTCTTTCGATTATTGCACTGAAGCTTGGTGCGCGTCATGCGGTCGGAACAGACCTCGATCCGTGTGCGGTTCCTGCGGTTGAGGAAAACAAAGAAGTTAATGGAATTCCGGTAGAAGCTTTTGATATGATGATCGGAAATATCATTGATGACAAAGAAGTACAGGACAGAGTCGGATACGAAAAATACGATATCGTTACCGCCAATATTCTTGCAGATGTTCTCGTTCCGCTGACGCCGGTAATCGTACACCAGATGAAGCCGGGCGCTGTTTATATCACATCCGGCATTCTCGATGTGAAAGAGGAAGTTGTCAAAGAGGCAGTCGTTGCAGCGGGACTTGAAGTGGTTGAAGTTACACATCAGGGCGAATGGGTTTCTGTTACAGCAAGAAAACCGATGTAAATTAAGAAAAGCGAAACACCAGAAGAGAAAGAGAACAGATTCATGTACCGTTTTTTTGTAGAAGAAAGTCAGATTTATGACGGCACTGTCCACATCACGGGCAGTGACGTTAATCACATCAAAAATGTGCTCCGCATGCGGCCGGGCGAAAAAATACTGGTCAGTACCGGAGGCGAAAAGGAATATCATTGTGCCGTTTCGGATTTCCCGGAAGGGGAGGTTCTTGCCGCAGTAGAAGAAGTCACAGCAGCAGACAGAGAACTCCCGTCCGGAATTGTACTGTTTCAGGGTCTGCCAAAAGGTGACAAAATGGAACTGATCATCCAAAAAGCAGTGGAACTTGGTGCGACGGAAATTGTTCCGGTGGAGATGAAACGCTGCGTTGTGAAGCTGGACCGGAAAAAGGCGGAAAAGAAAGCAGAGCGTTGGCAGACGATCGCACTTGGTGCGGCAAAGCAGTCCAAACGGATGCAGATTCCGACGGTACACATGCCTGTTACATTTCAGCAGGCGCTTGCAATGATGGCAGAATCAGACGTTCGCCTGATGCCGTATGAGAACGCAGAGGGGATGGAAGGAACGAGAAAAATTCTGGAATCCATTGAACCGGGTGAATCTATTGCGATCCTGATCGGACCGGAGGGCGGCATCGACGAAGCGGAAGTGGAAATGGCCATGAAGGAAAAGGTAGAGCCGATTACGCTCGGAAAGCGCATTCTGCGCACGGAAACGGCCGGAATGACCGTGCTTTCCATTCTGGTGTATCTTTTAGAAGGAAGGGAACGAACAAGATAATGGAAGCATATCTGGACAATTCCGCAACCACCTGTGTTTATCAGGAAACCGCAGATCTCGTCTGTGATCTGATGGTAAATCATTATGGAAATCCGTCTGCGATGCATCAAAAAGGGGTAGAAGCAGAACAATATATCAGAACCGCCCAGGAAACGCTGGCAAAGATTCTGAAAGTCAAAGAAAAAGAAATTTTCTTTACCTCCGGTGGCACAGAGTCCGACAACTGGGCGCTCGTCGGAACAGCAATGGCAAATAAGAGAACGGGAAACCACATCATCACAAGCGCGATCGAGCACCCGGCCGTGTCGGCACCGCTGGCATTTCTGGAGGAGCAGGGGTTCCGTATTACGCGCCTGCCGGTAAATAAAGAAGGCCTTGTGGATGTGAACGAACTCGAAGAAGCGATCACGCCGGAGACGATTCTCGTTTCGATTATGTATGTCAACAATGAGATCGGTGCTGTTGAGCCAATCGGGGAGATCGGACGCAGAATCAAGGCGAAAAATCCGAAAACGTATTTTCATGTCGATGCGATCCAGGCGTTCGGCAAATACCGGATTTATCCGAAACGGATGGGCATCGACATGCTCTCCGTGAGCGGCCACAAGATCCACGGACCGAAGGGAAGCGGCTTTTTATATATTGATGAGAAAGTAAAAATCCGTCCGCTGATCTTAGGCGGCGGCCAGCAGAACGGCATGCGTTCCGGAACCGACAATGTGCCGGGCATCGCAGGCCTTGCGAAATCCGCTGAGATCGTTTACAAGCATTTTGACGAGCAGACCGCGCAGATGCGTGCCTGCAAACACCGTCTGATCGAAGGCTTACGGGAGCTGGACGATGTGGTCATCCATGGCATGCCGGAAGAAGAGGGTGCGCCGCAGATTGTCAATGCATCATTCTTAAATGTGCGCAGTGAAGTGCTGCTGCACACGCTGGAGGACCGCCAGATCTACGTTTCCGCCGGAAGCGCCTGCTCATCACACAAGAGAGCCGGAAGCCCGACGCTGACTGCCATCGGCGCATCGAAAGCCGAGATGGAGTCTGCCGTGCGGTTCAGCTTCAGCGAATTTACGACACTGGAACAGATTGATTATACCCTGGATACGCTGCGCGAGGTACTGCCGATGCTGCGCAGATTTACCAGGAAATAATAGAAAGAGGAAAATTATGATTACAATACAGCCGGAAATTGAAATCCTGAGCACCGAATCCTACGAGGATATGCTGCGCCGGATCGAGAAAATCGGAAGAGTCTGCTACAAGAGCGAGGAGCGCATTGGAGAAGGCACTGCAGAGAAATTCATCGCAGGCATCATCAAACGCGGCCATGAATCCGTCATTGAGCACGGCTCCATCACCGTAAAAGTAACGTGCGACCGCGGCGTGACCCATGAGATCGTCCGCCACCGTATCGCAAGCTACAGCCAGGAGAGCACCCGCTACTGCAACTATTCGAAAGATAAATTTGGAAACCAGATCACCTGTATCGACCTGGCAACCGGATTTTCCTATGATCTGGACGACGAGAACGACCGTAAAAAATACGAGGTATGGCAGAAAGCAATGGAAGCTGCAGAGCAGTATTACTTCCAGATGCTCGAACTCGGAGCAAAGCCGGAGGAGGCAAGAAGCATTCTTCCGAACTCCCTGAAAACCGAGATCGTCATGACCATGAACTTAAGAGAGTGGCGCCACTTTATCCGGCTTCGAAGCGCCAACGCCGCACATCCGCAGATGCGTCAGGTATCTGACCTGATCCTGAAGAAATTTTCTGAGGAATATCCTCTGTTCTTCCGCGATCTGGCTGAGAAAAAAGGAGAATAAAAAACGATGATGTACAAAGCATTTCTGGTAAAATATGCCGAGATCGGCATTAAAGGAAAGAACCGTCATCTGTTCGAGAAAGCGCTCTGCGTACAGATGGAGCACGCGCTTGCCCCGGTAGACGGAAATTTCCAGGTCACCCGTGAGATGGGACGAATCTATGTCAACACCGAAGGAGACTTTGATTACGAGGGCGCTGTCGATGCGCTGACAAGAGTTTTCGGTATCGCCGAGATCTGCCCGGTTGTCATTTTAGAGGACACCGGCTTTGAAGATCTGGCAGAGGCAGTGGTTTCCTACGTGAAAGAGCTGTACCCGACCGAGGAGAAAACCTTTAAGGTATGCGCACGCCGTGCGAACAAAAACTATCCGATGCACACAATGGAAGTCAACTGTGAGCTGGGCGGCCGCATCCTCGATGTCTGCCCGAACCTCAAAGTAGACGTTCACGAGCCGGATATCTATCTGAACGTCGAGCTGCGTCAGAAGATTTATCTGTACTGCGAGAGCATCGCAGGTCCTGGCGGTATGCCGGTCGGCACAAACGGACAGGCCATGCTGCTGCTTTCCGGCGGTATCGACAGCCCGGTTGCCGGATACATGATCGCAAAACGCGGTGTTAAGATTGATGCCGTTTACTTCCACGCTCCGCCGTACACCAGCGAGAGAGCTAAACAGAAGGTTGTGGATCTTGCAAAACTCGTTGCACGCTACAGCGGCCCGATCCGTCTGCATGTGGTCAACTTCACCGAGATCCAGCTTGCAATCTACGAAAAATGCCCGCACGACGAGCTGACCATCATCATGCGCCGTTATATGATGAAGATCGCAGAAGCGTTTGCACGTCAGGACAAATGCCTTGGCCTGATCACCGGAGAGAGTATCGGACAGGTGGCAAGCCAGACGATGCATTCCCTCGCCGTTACCAACGAAGTCTGCACCATGCCGGTCTTCCGTCCGCTGATCGGTTTCGACAAACAGGAGATCGTCGATATTTCCGAAAAAATCGGTACGTACGAGACATCCGTTCTGCCGTATGAGGACTGCTGCACGATCTTCGTTGCAAAGCATCCGGTGACAAAACCGAACCTGAATGTCATCAAATGCTCCGAGCGCCATCTGGACGACGTGATCGATGAGATGATGGAACGCGCAGTTTCTACCGCAGAGACGATCGAGGTCTGCTAAGGAAAACTTGCTTTAAAGAACAAAAAGGCCGGATCTTGTTTTGGGGGTTCTGAAAAACAAGATCCGGTCCTGATGATAAACAAAGACAAAAAAAGAGCCGCGGTGAGTGCGCGGCCCTTATGTTCTATCGTAATTATACAATGTACGGAGCAAGAACATCAAGTACGGTCTGAAGAGCATCTCCATCAGCATGGACGTTCAGGTCGATCGGTTTGGAAAGGTCGAGGCTGAAGATTCCCATGATGGATTTTGCGTCGATTACGTATCTTCCGGATACCAGATCGAAATCAAAATCGAATTTGGAAATGTCGTTGACGAAAGATTTTACTTTGTCGATAGAATTAAGAGAAATCTGTACTGTTTTCATGTTTGTAATCCTCCCTGTTATTTGGTTAACATTATTTATTACCCTCATTTAACAGCTTTATCTTACCGTCTGGAGGGGAAAAAGTCAATGCGAAAACATACAAAGATAAAGTGGAATCTTCGTGATTTTTAATAATAAAGATGAAGAAGAAAGGAGTATGGCATGAAAAAAACGGTAGCTTTGCATAATCTTGGGTGTAAAGTGAACGCATATGAGCTGGAAGCCATCCAGCAGCTCCTCGAAAACAGAGGGTACGAGATCGTGCCTTTTGCACCGGGAGCGGATGTTTACATTATCAATACGTGTACCGTGACGAACATTGCGGACCGGAAATCGCGGCAGATGCTGCACAAAGCGAAAAAGATGAATCCCGATGCGGTTGTCGTGGCCTGCGGCTGTTATGTGCAGGCGGCTGGGGAAAAACTCGAAGAGGATACGGCGATTGATCTGATCATCGGAAATAATAAGAAGAAAGATCTTGTGGATATTCTGGAAAACTTTCTGGCAGAACGTGAGGACGGTGGAAAACCATCCGACGCGGAGTGTAAGAGCTTCCTCGTGGATATGACACACAACCGTGAGTACGAGACACTCTCGATCAGCAAAACGGCGGAGCACACCCGCGCATTCCTGAAAGTACAGGATGGATGCAATCAGTTCTGTACTTATTGTATTATCCCGTACGCGCGCGGCAGAGTCAGAAGCCGCCGCCAGAGTGATGTGGTAGAAGAAGTAAAACGTCTGGTGGAGGCCGGATACCAGGAAGTCGTGCTGACCGGTATCCACCTTTCCTCCTACGGACTCGATTTCCCGGAGGGCGAAAAAGAGACGCTGCTCGACCTGATCCGCGCTGTTGATGCAGTGGACGGCATCAGAAGAATCCGTCTCGGATCCCTGGAGCCGGGCATCATCACCGAAGAGTTTGCAGAGGCGATCGCCGCAATGCCGAAGGTGTGCCCGCATTTCCATCTTTCGCTGCAGAGCGGAAGCAATGGAACACTGAAGCGGATGAACCGGAAATATACCGCAGAAGAATACAAACACAAATGCGATCTGCTGCGTAAGGTATATGGAAATCCGGCGCTGACGACCGATGTGATTGTCGGTTTCCCGCAGGAGAGTGAGGAGGAGTTTGAAGAGTCGCGCGCCTTTGTCGAGGACATTCATTTCTTCGAGACTCACATCTTCAAGTATTCGAGAAGAGAAGGCACCCGCGCCGCAGCGATGGCAGGCCAGATTCCGGAGCAGGAGAAGACGAAGCGCAGCCACGTTCTGCTGGAACTGGACGAGAAACGGAGACAGGAATATATGGAAGGCTTCCTCGGAAAAGAGCTGGAAGTGCTCATGGAAGAAGAAGTCGAGATCGACGGCGTCCGTTACTGGACGGGACACACGAGAGAATATCTGCGCGTTGCCGTTCTTTCGGAAGAAAATCTCATGAATCAGATGGTGCTTGTCACCCCGGCGAGAATCCATGGAAAAGACTGTCTGATGTAGGAAATGATACCAATCCGGAAGATCTGATAGAAAAAAGAGCCAGAACGAAAAAGTTCGTTGCACTTTTTGAGGGTTCGTGGTAGAATACCCCGTGAGCCTGCAAAAAGGCGGGCAGACGAAGAAGAAAAACAGCGGCTGGCAGAACGAACGAAGAAGTGAGGGATGTCGGCTGCTTTCACGTCTAAAAAAAGTATAATCTGTAATTCGTAGTAATTCGTAATGAAATGTTCGGCCGCAGATGCGGCAAAGGGTAAAAATCGTGATCAAAGAAGAGATTGTCAGAGAACTTTATGCAATTGCAGGGGAAGATGCGGTACAGACCGCAGAACCGATGAAAAATCATACGACCTTCCGTGTGGGCGGTCCGGCAGATTATTTCGTCGCTCCTCATACAGAAGAAGAAATCAGAAAAATCGTGGCTTTCTGCGAAGAAAAAGAGATTCCGTGGTTCGTCACCGGAAACGGCAGCAATCTCGTTGTAAGTGACGAGGGCTACCACGGTGTGATTCTTTCGGTTTACAAAAACTTTCAGGGAATCGAAGTGGAAGGAAACAGAATCCGGGCGAAAGCCGGAAGCATGCTTGTATCCATCAGCCGGGCGGCAAGAGAAGCCGGTCTTTCCGGTATGGAGTTTGCCTCCGGAATCCCTGGAACTTTAGGCGGCGGCGTCCGTATGAACGCGGGAGCCTACGGCGGAGAGATGAAGGATATTGTACAGAATGTCACTGTACTCACAAGAGAAGGTGAGATCCGGGAACTGGAAAAAGAAGAGCTCGGCTTCGGCTACCGTGCCAGCGTCATCAAAGACAGAGGCTACGTCGTACTTGGAGCAGAACTTATGCTTGTTCCGGGAGATAAAGAAGAAATTCTTGCCCGCATGCAGGAATTGAAAAACAAGCGGGTAGGGAAACAGCCGCTCGAGTATCCGAGCGCCGGCAGCGCATTCAAACGGCCGGAAGGCTATTTCGCAGGCAAGCTTGTGATGGATGCCGGACTTTCCGGCTACGCAGTCGGCGGTGCAAAAGTATCGGAAAAACACTGCGGCTTCCTGATCAATGCAGGCGGTGCAACCGCATCGGATGTGATGGAACTGATCCGTCAGATCCAGGCAAAAGTAAAAGAACAGTTTGGCGTACAGCTTGAGCCGGAAATCCAGTTCCTCGGGGAATTCTGATTTTCGTTATCCACCAAAGGAGAAAAAACATGCGTTTTGTAATTGTGACCGGCATGTCCGGTGCGGGAAAAAGTACTGCGTTGAAAATGCTGGAGGACGCGGAATATTTCTGCGTCGATAACCTTCCGATCCCGCTGGTTGAAAAATTTGCACAGCTTACCGCCGACGGTACTTCCGGAGAAATCCAGAAAGTGGCAGTTGGAATCGATATCCGAAGCGGCCAGGCGCTTCCGGACCTGCAGAATGTTCTGGAGTGGATGAGCATCAACGGAATCTGCTATGAGATCCTGTTTCTGGACGCGTCCGATGACGTGCTGGTCAAACGATACAAAGAGACGAGAAGAACGCACCCGCTGGCAGGTCTTGGACGGGTGGATGAGGGAATTAGAAAAGAGCGCAAAGCACTTGAGTTCCTGAAAAAAGATGCGGACTACATTCTCGATACGAGCCAGCTTCTCACAAGAGAGCTGAAAGCGGAGCTCGATAAGATTTTCGTGCAGGATCAGAAATTCAAAAATCTGATGATTACTGTGCTCTCATTTGGATTCAAATACGGAATCCCGGCGGATTCGGACCTTGTTTTCGATGTGCGGTTCCTGCCGAATCCCTACTACGTAGAAGGCATGCGCCCGCTCTCCGGCAACGATGCTCCGGTGCGGGATTATGTGATGGGATTTGAGACAGCGCAGGTGTTTGCGGAAAAATTAGAGGATATGATCCGTTTTCTGATTCCGAATTATATTTCCGAGGGCAAGCATCAGCTCATTATCAGCATCGGCTGCACCGGCGGAAAACACCGTTCCGTAACCCTTGCCAACGAGCTGTACCGGCGTCTTTCCAACGCGAAGGACTATGGAATCCGGATTGAGCACCGGGATCTGGAAAAAGACGCCATCCGAAAAGGAATTTAGAGGTGGAAGGATGTCATTCTCAAGCGAGGTAAAAGAGGAATTATCGAGACATCTTCCGACGGCACGCCACTGCCAGATTGCGGAAACAGCGGCGATCCTGTCACTCTGCGGACAGATTTCCGAGAAGGACGGGACGATACGGATTCAGACAGAGAATGCGTATGTGGCAAGAAAGTACTTTACTTTATTGAAAAAAACATTTAATATAGAGGCAGAGCTTGCAGTTAAGCTGAATCAGAAGGAAAATACGTATCTGATCCGCGTAAATGACAGGGAAGAAACCCGTCAGATTCTGCAGGCAGTGAAGTTACACGAGACAGACCGGCAGTTAGCAATGCCGATTCCGGCTGTTGTGGTACAGCGTCAGTGCTGCAAACGGGCATTTCTGCGGGGCGCATTTTTAGCGTCCGGTTCCATCAGCGATCCCAACCGGTTTTACCATCTCGAAATTGTCTGCCCCGATGCACCGAGAGCAGAACAGGTGCAGGAACTTCTGAAAAGCTTTGGAATTGATGCACGGATCGTTCTCCGGAAAAATCACCATGTGGTTTATATGAAAGAAGGCGCACAGATTGTGGAGATGCTTGGCATCATGGAAGCCAACATCGCACTTATGAATCTGGAAAACGTGCGGATCTTAAAAGAAATGCGCGGCAGTGTCAACCGAAAGGTGAACTGTGAAACTGCCAACATCAACAAAACGGTCAGCGCGGCGATCCGCCAGATCGAAGATATCCGGTATATCGAAGAAACCACAGGCTTTTCTTCTCTGCCGGAACCGCTGGAGCAGATGGCAAGGCTCCGTTTACAATACCCGGAAGCATCGCTTCTGGAACTGGGCAAGATGTTAACGCCGGTTGTTGGTAAATCCGGAGTTAATCATAGATTAAGGAAACTAAAAGAGATTGCAGAAGATTTGCGAAGAAAACAAGGAGGAGAAGTATTATGATTAAGAAACCAATCACAATTCGTCTTTCAAGCGGCCTGGAGGCGAGACCAGTTGCCATGCTGGTACAGGTAGCGAGCCAGTACGAAAGTGAAATCTATGTCGAGAGCGGCAGAAAAAAAGTAAATGCGAAGAGCATTATGGGTATGATGACACTTGGTCTGGACAATGGCGAGGAAGTTACCGTGACCGCAAACGGAAAAGACGAGAGCGAAGCCATGGACGGCGTTGAAAAATATTTAAGCAGTCCTTTTGCTGAATAATCTTACTGCACTTATAGCATAAACATAGAGCAAAACGGCATGTCAGAAAATTTTGACATGCCGTTTTGCTATGCTTTTTTATGTGAAATCAGACGAAAATCAGACCACGTTCTTCGCGCGGAACCAGTAGGTATAGAGATAGGAAAAACCGAGCGATTCATACAGTGTGATCGCAGGCGTGTTTCCCTCAACAACCTGAAGATACGCTTTCGTTGCACCGAGCCGGATTCCCTCGGAGAGGATTGTGCGGCAGATCGAGGAAGCGTAGTGGCGGTGGCGGTACGCAGGATGCACATGGATGGCATAGACACCGACGTAATCGCGGTCGCGGATGCCAAGGCCGGTGGCAATGATCGTTCCGGTTTCATCCTGGATGGAGGTACAGATGGTTTCTTTTGGAATGGCGCGGTACATCGAAGGAACGACCATGCGGTGCATCACGTTCGTCGTGCTCTTTAAAGCAAAGAGGCTGTCAATCCATTTCGGCGGGATAAAGCTGCTGACGGTCACGGCAACGGCAGGATTCTTTTTGGCAAAGTTCGCCAGATCCATTGTCATGACGTGCGTCGTGTGCTGGACTACATAGCCGCGGTCGGCGAGCATTGCATCAAAGCCGGGATTGACAAGCGGACTGATCTTGAAAATTGCCGGTGTACCCCAGCGACGGTAGATCTCCTCACAGTACTGCACTTTTTCCTCCACCGGAATCGTGGACGGCCCGATCTGCTCGACGCTGTTGGTCCGGTGTGTATAAAAATAAGAAAAACGAAGAATCCATCCGTCGTACAGCTCGATCTGGTGAGACGGCCATGCGTTCAGGGAAAGATCTTCGATGGTTTTGATCAGTGTATTCATATGAAAGTATTCCCCCTTTGGTTATGCATATAGTATAGAAGAAACAGGACAGATCTTCAAGAAAAAATCGAAAAATTCGACACGCGGAACCGGGCGGCTGGGACACGATGCGTAACGTTTTCTTGCATAATCGAAGAAAAGGGGTTATAATAGGGGGCAAAGACTGAGAATACAAGGAGAATTGAATATGTCAAAATTACTGAAGGTAATTGTGAATACGCTGCTTCTGCTTGCAATCCTGTCAGCAGGCGCACTGGTGATTCCGCCGTTTGCCGGCATCACGACACTTGTCTCAGACGGGATGGGAAATACCAACATTTCCCGCGGCGCTGTTACGTACGCAAAGAAGACAGATACGTCATCGGTTGCGACGGGAGACAAAATCCTGGTTGATGACAATTCCGGAAAGTATATCTATACGATACAGTCCCTCGACACCGCTGCCGGAACCGCATCCGTAAAAAATGTGATCAGTGGAGACACAACGGAAATTACCGTGAGAGCAACCGTGAGCAAAGTGATCATCACGATTCCGGTGATCGGCTTTCTGTCGATGGCGGCGCAGAGCAGAGAGGGAATCATGATCATCGGACTTGCCATTCTGTTTCTGGTCATTCTGTTCATCCTTTCCGAGGTATGGAAACGTGATGAAGAAGAGGATGAGGAAGAAGAGGAAGAAGACGAAGACGAGGACGATGAGAAAGCGTCCGAAGAGCTTCGCAGCAGAAAGAAAGCTGCTCTGGAAGAAAAAAAGAAACGGGAAGAACAGGAAATGACCGAACAGTTGAGAGCAGCCGACCAGAAAACGGCAGAAGAAGAGAAACAGGACGAATTTGAAATTCCGGATCTGGAAGAAGAAGAAACGGAGCAGGTGTCCTTTAATACCGTCGATCTGCAGAACCTTGTAAGAGGAGAAGAAACCGAAGAAATTCCGGAAGCCGTGGAAGAAACGGAAATCGTCGAAGAAGCTGCCGCAGAAGAAACAGCGGAAGAAGTGACAGAAGAAACCGAAGAACCGGAATCAGCAGAGCCGGAAACTGTGGAAGAAATCGAAGAGTTTGAAGAAACCATCGAAGAGCCGGAAGAAGAGCCGGAACCGGAACCGTCCGAACCGATCGAACTTGCCATGCCGGTTTACACGGCGGAAGAACTCCTCCAGAAGGCCCACGCAGCCGGAGATGACCCGAAAGTCATTGAAGATCCTGCAACCGGCATCACAATCTTAGATTATTCCGACATTCTGTAACTATTCAGAGCCATGCAAACGAAAAGAAAAGAACGCGAATCATGCTTGCATGAATGGACGTTCTTTTCTTTTTGTTCATATGGCAAGAAGCCACATCGAGATGCATCGCAGTGGAATCGAGATGGGGCTCTGAATAGTTGGAAAACGTCAAAAAAGAGAGAGATATAGGAAAAGTGCACAACACGGCACCCCTGTATTTCTCTTTTTGCATAAAAACGGATAAATCGAAAAAAATAAAAAAAAACCTTGATTTTTCGCGGAGTTTCTTGTATACTAACAACTGTTGTGACATTGATAGCGTTGAAGCGCGAGGTTGCCGCTGAGAAACAGCGGGTTTTCCGTGGAGCGAATGTCAAGTTAAAGAAACTGGCGACAAGTCACTGTACCCACAATTAAGTCCACCTGTAAGAGTGGAAACGACCGTGTGCAAACATCAGGACACACACGGGTAAGTGTACAGTCACCGCTTGTCGTACTCGTAAAAGTGCGAAAAGGAGGCGACTTTTTTTATGGCAAGTCAAGTAATGAGAATTACACTGAAAGCGTATGATCATCAGTTAGTAGATGCATCTGCACAGAAAATTATCGAAACTGTAAAGAAGAACGGAGCAACGGTGAGCGGACCAGTACCGCTTCCAACGAAGAAAGAGGTAGTAACAATCCTTCGTGCAGTTCATAAGTACAAAGATTCCCGTGAGCAGTTCGAGCAGAGAACCCACAAGAGACTGATTGATATCATCGCACCTACCCAGAAAACAGTGGATGCATTATCAAGACTGGAAATGCCGGCTGGCGTTTACATCGACATCAAGATGAAAAACAAATAAGATCAGCTGTAAAAAGTCCGGGATCAGCCCCCGGCCATCAATTAAGTAAGCAATAGATGATATAGAAGCAACACTCATTCGAAGGAATCAACATCCCTAAGGGTCATAGTGTTCCACTTATATCAACTGTTCGCTAGAATGAACTTCTTTATAATAGGAAGTTCCGCTGTAGATAAAACAGGAGGTAAAAGGAATGAAGAAAGCAATTTTAGCTACAAAAGTCGGAATGACTCAGATCTTCGACGAAAACGGTGTTTTAGTACCGGTAACTGTATTGCAGGCAGGTCCGTGTGTTGTAACACAGGTGAAAACCGCAGACAACGACGGGTACAGTGCAATTCAGGTAGGCTTCGGCGAGAAGAAAGAAAACCGTGTGAACAAACCAATGAAAGGCCAGTTCGCAAAAGCAGGTGTTTCCTGCAAGAGATATCTGAAAGAGTTCAGATTTGAAGATGCTGAAACCTATACATTAGGACAGGAAATCAAGGCCGATATCTTTGGCGCAGGCGACAAAATCGACGCTACTGCAACAAGCAAAGGTAAAGGATTCCAGGGTGCCATCAAGAGACATGGTCAGTCCAGAGGACCTATGGCTCATGGTTCCAAATATCATCGTCACGCAGGTTCCAATGGTGCTTGCTCCGATCCGAGTAAGGTATTCAAAGGAAAAAGAATGCCAGGACAGATGGGTGGAAAGAAAATCACCGTACAGAACCTGGAAATCGTAAAAGTTGACGTAGAGAACAATTTACTGTTAGTCAAAGGTGCTGTACCAGGACCGAAGAAATCCATGGTTACCATCAAAGAGACAGTAAAATGCGGTAAATAAGTTCGTTGAAAGGAGGAACACACGTAATGGCTAACGTATCTGTATTAAATATGGAAGGCAAAGAAGTTGGCAGCATGGAGCTTAATGATGCAGTGTTCGGTGTAGAAATCAACGAGCATCTGGTACATCAGGCTGTAGTGCTTCAGCTTGCAAATAATCGTCAGGGAACTCAGAAAGCTAAAACCCGTTCCGAAGTAAGCGGTGGCGGAAGAAAACCGTGGAGACAGAAAGGAACAGGTCACGCAAGACAGGGTTCAACAAGAGCTCCTCAGTGGACAGGCGGCGGAGTTGTATTCGCTCCAGTACCAAGAGATTACTCTTTCAAAATGAACAAGAAAGAGAAAAGAGCTGCATTAAAATCCGTTCTGACAAGCAAAGTTCAGGAGAACAAATTCATCGTTCTTGATGAGCTGAAACTTGCAGAGGTTAAAACAAAAGAGATGAAGAAAGTGCTTGATAACCTCAAAGTAAACAACGCACTGGTAATCATCGGAGATGACAGCGAAAACGTAGCACTGTCCGCAAGAAACATTGCTGGCGTTCAGACTGCATCTGTTAATACCATCAACGTATTCGACATGCTGAAATACAACACCATCATCGCAACCAAAACAAGTGTTGCATCTATCGAGGAGGTGTACGCATAATGGCAGATATCAGATATTACGACGTAATCCTGAAACCAATCGTAACTGAGAAGAGCATGAACGCTATGGGCGAGAAGAAATACACATTTATGGTTCACCCGGAAGCAAACAAATCTCAGATTAAAGAAGCAGTTGAGAAAATGTTCGAAGGAACAAAAGTAAAAAGCGTAAACACCATGAACATGGACGGAAAGAACAAACGTCGTGGAATGGTAGTTGGAAAAACTGCAAAGAGCAAGAAAGCAATCGTTGCTCTGACCGAGGACAGCAAAGACATCGAAATCTTCGAAGGACTTTAATTAGCAGCTGTTCGAAATATGCACACATAAGTGCGATACGAAATGAAAGGAGAACAAAGTAATGGGAATCAAAAGCTTTAACCCATATACACCTTCCAGAAGACACATGACCTCCTCTGATTTCAACGAAATCACGAAGAGCACACCGGAGAAATCTCTGGTAGTGTCCCTGAAGAAAAACGCTGGTCGTAACAACCAGGGTAAAATCACTGTAAGACACCGCGGAGGCGGAAGCAGAAGAAAATACAGAATCATCGACTTCAAGAGAAGAAAAGATGATGTTCCGGCAATCGTTAAATCGATCGAGTACGATCCGAACAGAACAGCAAACATCGCTCTGATCTGCTATGCAGACGGCGAGAAAGCATACATCCTGGCTCCGGAAGGACTGAAAGTTGGCATGAAGGTTATGAGCGGCGCTGCTGCCGAGGTAAGACCTGGAAACTGCCTGCCGCTGTCCGAGATTCCGGTTGGTACCATGGTTCACAACGTAGAGCTTCATGCAGGCAAAGGCGGACAGCTTGTTCGTGCAGCTGGTAATGGCGCTCAGCTGATGGCTAAAGAAGGTAAATACGCAACCCTTCGTCTTCCGTCTGGAGAGATGAGAATGGTTCCGATCAACTGCCGTGCATCCATCGGTGTTGTTGGAAATGGCGAGCACAGCCTGATCAACATTGGTAAAGCAGGACGGAAACGTAACATGGGTATCCGCCCGACTGTACGTGGTTCTGTCATGAACCCGAATGACCATCCACATGGTGGTGGAGAAGGAAAGACCGGTATCGGACGTCCGGGCCCGTCTACTCCTTGGGGAAAACCGGCTCTTGGCCTGAAGACCAGAGCAAAGAACAAGCAGTCTAACAAGTACATCGTAAGAAGACGCGATGGAAAAGCTTTATCGAAATAAGGAGGTAAACGATGTCTCGTTCATTAAAAAAAGGACCATTTGCAGATGAAAGCCTGTTAAAGAAAGTTGACGCTGCAAACGCTTCAGGAGATAAAACAGTCATTAAAACCTGGTCACGTCGTTCTACAATCTTCCCGTCATTCGTTGGACACACAATCGCTGTTCATGACGGAAGAAAACATGTGCCGGTATACGTTACAGAGGATATGGTTGGACACAAACTCGGTGAGTTCGTAGCAACCAGAACCTACAGAGGTCACGGCAAGGACGAGAAGAAATCCGGCGTCCGCTAAGTAGAATGATTTGAGAGAGGAGGTTTTTTAGCAATGGCTAAAGGACATAGAAGTCAGATTAAAAGAGCAAGAAATGCTAACAAAGATACCAGACCGTCTGCAAAGTTATCCTACGCTAGAATGTCTGCGCAGAAAGCTGGATTTGTTTTAGATGCAATCCGCGGTAAAGACGTAACAACCGCACTTGGTATTGTAACTTATAACCCGAGATATGCCTCCAGCGTAGTGAAAAAACTGCTGGAGTCCGCAATCGCAAACGCTGAGAACAACAACGGTCTTTCCAGAGAAAACCTGTATGTAGCTGAGTGCTTCGCTAACAAGGCTCCGACCATGAAGAGAATTCATCCGAGAGCACAGGGCAGAGCTTACAGAATCCTGAAGAGAAACAGCCACATCACGATTGTGTTAGACGAGAAATAAGGAGGACATGTCATGGGACAGAAAGTTAATCCACACGGCCTGAGAGTCGGTGTTATTAAAGACTGGGATTCCAAATGGTATGCCGAGGGTGATTTCGCAGATAACCTCGTAGAGGACTACAACATCCGCACATACCTGAAGAAGAAACTGTACAGCGCAGGTGTTTCCAAGATCGAAATCGAAAGAGCATCTGACAGAGTAAAAGTTATCATCTACACCGCAAAACCGGGCGTTGTTATCGGTAAAGGCGGAGCAGAGATCGAGAAAGTAAAAGCTGAAGTTCAGAAACTGACTGACAAAAAGCTTATCGTAGATATCAAAGAAGTAAAAAGACCGGACCGCGATGCACAGCTCGTTGCTGAGAACATTGCATTACAGCTGGAAAACCGTATTTCCTTCCGTCGTGCTATGAAGTCTACCATGCAGCGTACGATGAGAGCTGGCGCTAAGGGAATCAAAACATCTGTATCCGGACGTCTTGGTGGAGCTGATATGGCTCGTACCGAGTTCTACAGCGAGGGAACTATTCCGCTGCAGACCCTGCGTGCCGATATCGATTATGGATTCGCTGAAGCAGATACCACTTACGGTAAAGTTGGCGTAAAAGCATGGATCTACAATGGCGAAGTACTTCCAACCAGAACTAAAAAGGAAGGGAGCGAGAATTAATTATGTTAATGCCGAAGAGAGTAAAACGTCGTAAACAGTTCCGTGGTTCCATGAAGGGTAAAGCCCTCAGAGGAAACAAAATTAACTACGGTGAATTTGGTCTCGTAGCCCTTGAGCCATGCTGGATCAAATCCAACCAGATCGAGGCAGCCCGTATCGCCATGACACGTTACATCAAACGTGGTGGTAAAGTTTGGATCAAAATTTTCCCGGACAAACCAGTAACCGCACAGCCGGCTGAAACCCGAATGGGTTCCGGAAAAGGTTCTCTGGAGTACTGGGTAGCAGTAGTAAAACCAGGCCGTGTAATGTTCGAAATCGCAGGTGTTCCAGAAGAAACAGCCCGCGAGGCATTACGTCTTGCCATGCATAAGTTACCATGTAAATGCAAAGTTGTTTCTCGTGCAGACTTAGAAGGCGGTGATAACAGTGAAAACTAACGAATTTGTAAAAGATTTAAATACAAAGAGCGCAGCTGAGCTGAATGACGAATTAGTAGCTGCTAAAAAGGAACTCTTCAATTTAAGATTCCAGAATGCAACCAACCAGCTTGACAATACAAGCCGAATCAAAGAGGTTCGCAAAAATATTGCAAGAATCCAGACTGTTATTGCCCAGAAGGCAAACGCAGCTGAGTAATTAGGAGGAAAATATCGTGGAAGAAAGAAATCTTAGAAAAACTCGCGTGGGCAAAGTTGTCAGCGATAAGATGGATAAGACTATCGTGGTTGCCATCGAAGACCATGTAAAACATCCTCTGTACAAGAAAATTGTAAAAAGCACATATAAGCTGAAAGCACACGATGCAAACAACGAGTGCCATGTAGGTGATACCGTACGAGTTATGGAAACAAGACCTTTATCCAAAGATAAGAGATGGAGACTTGTGGAGATCGTTGAGAAAGCGAAATAAATAAGAGATCAGAATGCTAAAGGAGGAATACCAGCATGATTCAGCAGGAAACTAGACTGAAAGTCGCTGACAACACCGGTGCAAAAGAAATCTTATGCATTCGTGTTATGGGCGGTTCTACAAGAAGATATGCCAACATTGGTGATGTAATCGTTGCTTCGGTCAAAGATGCAACACCAGGCGGCGTTGTTAAAAAAGGTGACGTAGTAAAAGCTGTTGTTGTAAGAAGCGTAAAAGGCGCTCGTCGTAAAGACGGTTCTTACATCAAATTTGATGAGAACGCAGCAGTTATTATCAAAGATGACAAAACTCCAAAAGGAACCCGTATTTTTGGACCAGTAGCCAGAGAGCTTCGTGAGAAACAGTTCATGAAGATTGTTTCCTTAGCTCCGGAAGTATTATAGGAGGACAGCTATGTCAATGAAGATTAAAAAAGGCGATACCGTAAAGGTAATCGCCGGCAAAGATAAAGACAAAACCGGCAAAGTAGTCAGCGTTGACGTAAAGAACAACCGTGTTGTTGTTGAAGGCGTAAACATGATTACAAAGCATGAGAAACCGTCTATGAGCAATCAGCAGGGCGGAATCGTTAACAAAGAAGCTCCTATCGATGCATCCAACGTAATGCTGGTTGTAAAAGGAGTTCCGACCCGCGTTGGAATCAAAGTTGAGATGGTTGAGAAAAACGGCAAAACAAAAGCTGTTAGAACCCGCGTTGCAAAAGCAAAAGAGCTGAACGGCGCAGTAATTGATTAAGGAAGAGAGGAGGCAAAACCGTGAGTAGACTGAAAGATCTTTACAACGAGCAGATCGTTGATGCAATGACCAAAAAATTTGGATACAAAAACGTGATGGAAGTGCCGAAGCTCTCCAAAATCGTAATCAACATGGGTGTTGGTGAAGCTAAGGAGAACGCTAAACTTCTGGACGCTGCAATCAGTGATATGGAAGCTATCACCGGACAGAAAGCAGTTACCACCAAAGCGAAAAATTCCGTAGCAAACTTTAAAATCCGTGAGGGTATGCCGATCGGATGCAAAGTTACCCTTCGTGGCGAGAAAATGTACGAGTTCGCAGACCGCCTGATCAACCTGGCACTGCCTCGTGTACGTGACTTCCGCGGCGTAAATCCGAACGCTTTCGATGGCAGAGGAAACTATGCTCTTGGTATCAAAGAGCAGCTGATTTTCCCAGAGATCGAGTATGATAAAGTTGATAAAGTCAGAGGTATGGACATTATCTTCGTTACCACTGCTAACACAGATGAAGAAGCTCGTGAATTACTGACATTATTCAACATGCCATTCGCAAAGTAATAGGAGGAATTGATTCATGGCTAAAACAGCAATGAAAATCAAACAGCAGCGCAAAGCTAAATTCTCTACAAGAGAATACAATCGTTGCAGAATTTGTGGCCGTCCACACGCATATTTAAGAAAATACGGAATCTGCAGAATCTGCTTCCGTGAATTAGCATACAAAGGCCAGATTCCTGGCGTTAAGAAAGCTAGTTGGTAAAATTTTAGAAGGAGGCAAATTCAAATGAGTATGAGTGATCCGATTGCAGATATGCTTACAAGAATCCGTAACGCTAACACTGCAAAACATGATACAGTAGATGTTCCGGCATCCAAAATGAAAATCGCAATCGCTGATATCCTGGTAAACGAGGGATACATTGCAAAATATGAACTCAGCGATGAGGGTGCATTCCAGAATATGCACATCACCCTGAAATACGGCGCTGACAAAAACGAGAAGATCATCACCGGTCTGAAGAGAATCTCCAAACCGGGTCTGAGAATCTATGTTGGCAAAGATGAGCTGCCGAGAGTACTTGGCGGACTTGGAATCGCTATTCTTTCCACAAACCAGGGTGTTATCACCGATAAAGAAGCTCGTAAGCTGCAGGTCGGCGGCGAGGTTCTGGCATTCGTTTGGTAATAGAAACGAAACAAGGCAACTGAAAACAGAGAGAGCTTAAAGCTCTCTCCGAAAATCTAAGTTAATAGGAGGAAATTGGTATGTCACGTATTGGAAGACTGCCAGTGGCAATTCCTGCAGGTGTAACAGTAGACATCCAGGAAAACAACCACGTTGTAGTAAAAGGACCAAAAGGAACATTAGAGAGAACTCTCCCGTCTGAAATGACCATCAAACTGGAAGACGGACACGTAGTAGTTACAAGACCGAACGATCTGAAGAAAATGAAAGCTCTTCATGGTCTGACCAGAACTCTGATCCACAACATGGTAATTGGTGTTAGCGAAGGCTATACCAAAACACTGGAAGTAAACGGTGTAGGTTACAGAGCTGCAAAACAGGGCAACAAATTAGTTCTGTCTCTTGGATATTCTCATCCGGTAGAGATGATCGATCCGGAAGGACTCTCCTCCGCTGTAGACGGCAACAAGATCATTGTTTCCGGTATCAGCAAAGAGAAAGTTGGCCAGTATGCCGCTGAAATCAGAGACAAGAGAAGACCTGAGCCATACAAGGGCAAGGGAATCAAGTATGCTGATGAAGTGATCAGACGTAAAGTTGGTAAGACTGGTAAGAAATAATTAAGGAGAGTGTGAACATGATTAGTAAAGTATCAAGAGCGCAGATGCGCCAGAAAAAGCATAGAAGATTACGTAATCATATCGTAGGTACTGCACAGCGTCCGCGTCTGTGTGTATTCCGCAGCAATAACCATATGTATGCTCAGATTATCGACGATACGATTGGAAATACTTTAGTTTCTGCTTCTACTCTTCAGAAAGAAGTGAAAGCAGAGCTTGAGAAAACCAACAATGTAGATGCAGCAGCATATCTTGGAACCGTTCTTGGAAAGAAAGCTGTAGAAGCAGGTATTACTGAAGTTGTATTTGACCGTGGCGGATTCATCTACCAGGGAAAAATCCAGGCATTCGCAGACGCAGCTAGAGAAGCTGGGCTGGTATTCTAAGAAAGGAAGGAAAAGAACACATGAAGCATACAATTATTGATGCAAGCCAGTTCGAACTGGAAGAAAAAGTCGTATCAATTAAGCGTGTTACAAAAGTTGTTAAAGGTGGTCGTAACTTCCGTTTCACAGCTTTAGTAGTTGTCGGCGACGGCAATGGACACGTAGGCGCAGGCCTTGGAAAAGCAGCCGAGATTCCGGAAGCTATCCGCAAAGGTAAAGAAGACGCTATGAAGAAACTGGTAAGCGTAGCAATCAATGAGAACGGAAGTATCACTCATGACTACGTAGGTAAATTCGGAAGCGCAGAGGTTCTGTTAAAGAAAGCTCCTGAAGGTACTGGTGTCATCGCTGGTGGCCCAGCCCGTGCCGTAATCGAGTTAGCTGGTATTAAGAACATCCGTACAAAATCCCTTGGATCCAGAAATAAGCAGAACGTAGTTCTGGCTACCATCGCTGGTCTGTCTGAGCTGAAGACTCCAGAAGAAGTAGCAAGACTTCGCGGCAAATCTACAAACGAGATCTTTGCTTAAGGAGGATGTGAAAAATGGCAGATAAATTAAAAGTAACACTGGTGAAATCCCCGATCGGATGTGTTCCGAAACACAGAAGAACCGTGGAAGCACTGGGTCTGAAAAAAGTTAACAAGACGGTAGAACTGCCGGATAACGCAGCAGTTCGCGGCATGGTTAATCAGGTTTCTTACCTGGTTAAAGTAGAAGAAGCATAAGGAGGTACCGTAATGGACTTATCTAATTTACAGCCGGCTGAAGGTTCCAGACAGAACGATAACTTCCGCAGAGGCCGTGGACATGGTTCAGGAAATGGTAAAACAGCAGGTAAAGGCCACAAAGGACAGAAAGCACGTTCCGGAGCACCGAGACCGGGATTTGAAGGTGGTCAGATGCCTTTATACAGACGTCTTCCGAAGAGAGGTTTCAAAAACAGAAACGCCAAGGAAATCGTTGGAATCAATGTAGATGCTCTGAATCGTTATGAGGACGGAGCTGTTGTAACCGTAGAAACTATGATTGAGACTGGTCTTGTTTCCAATCCGAGAGATGGCGTAAAAATCCTTGGAAACGGTGAAGTCACCAAAAAACTCACTGTAAAAGCAAATGCTTTCAGCGAGAGCGCAAAGGCAAAAATTGAAGCGGCAGGTGGAACAGTCGAGGTGATCTAATGTTTAAGACCTTTATCAATGCATTTAAGGTCAAAGATGTTCGTCGCAAAATATTTTATGTGCTTATGATGCTTGTTGTCATCCGGTTAGGCTCTCAGATGCCTGTACCGGGTGTCAATACAAGCTTTTTTGCGAATTATTTTGCAAATAATACGAATGAGGCATTCAGCTTCCTGAATGCATTCACGGGCGGCGGTTTCGACCGTTTCTCCATCTTTGCTCTGAGTATTACACCGTACATTACTTCTTCCATCATTATTCAGCTGCTCACCATTGCAATTCCACGACTTGAGGAAATGCAGCGTGACGGCGAAGAGGGAAGAAAGAAAATGACTGCGATTACTCGTTATGTGACAGTAGGTCTTGCATTGTTTGAGTCTGTTGCCATGGCAGTAGGCTTTGGACGCCAGGGACTCCTCACCACTTTTAACGCAGTTAATGTGATTGTTGTAGTGGCAGCTCTGACAGCCGGTTCTGCCTTCCTTATGTGGGTGGGAGAACAGATCAACGACAAGGGCGTTGGAAATGGTATTTCTATGGTCCTGTTAATCAACATCCTTTCCAGAATCCCGCAGGATATGGTAACCCTTTACGAAACCTTCGTAAAAGGCAAAACCATCGCGCGTGGTCTGCTGATGTGGATTATCATCGCTGTTGTGATCATCGCTGTTGTTGTGCTGGTACTGATCCTGAATGGCGCTGAGAGAAGAATTCCGGTACAGTATTCCAAGAAAATGGCCGGAAGAAAAATGGTTGGCGGACAGTCATCCAATATTCCGCTGAAGGTAAATACAGCGGGCGTTATCCCGATCATCTTTGCATCATCCATCATGTCTTTCCCATCGATTATCCTGTCGTTTGTCGGAAAGTCGGATATCAAAGGCATCGGCGGAACGCTGATCAAGATGCTGAATTCCAACAACTGGTTTGATAAAACCAATCCAGTTGCTTCGCTGGGCCTGATTCTCTACATTGTCCTTGTTATTTTCTTCGCTTATTTCTATACCTCCATCACCTTCAACCCGATGGAAGTTGCAGATAACATGAAAAAACAGGGCGGCTTTATCCCAGGCATCCGCCCGGGTAAATCCACGGTAGATTATCTGAACAATCTGCTCAGCTATATTATTTTTATCGGTGCAGCAGGTCTTACCATTGTTGCAGTGATTCCATTTTTCTTTAATGGATTTTTCAAAGCGAATGTATCCTTTGGAGGTACTTCTCTGATCATTATTGCCAGCGTAATTCTGGAAACCTTAAAACAGATTGAATCCATGATGCTGGTACGCAATTACAAAGGATTCTTAAACGATTAAGGCATAAGAGGGACTGTCTGGATAAGACAGGCCCTTTCTTTTGTTTAAAGCGCTTTTAAAGAGGCTTTAACAGAGAAAATTTTTGCTATTGTGGTTTATTTTATGGTATAATAGGGTAAATTACACGCAGTGGATTGCTGCAAATTCAAACATGGGAGGAAAAGCGCATGAAAATTATTATGTTGGGGGCACCTGGTGCCGGAAAAGGTACACAGGCAAAACAGATCGCTGCAAAATATGAGATTCCTCATATTTCAACCGGCGATATCTTCCGCGCAAATATCAAAGAGGGAACCGAGCTTGGAAAGAAAGCGAAAGCATTCATGGACAAGGGAGAACTCGTTCCAGACGAGCTGACCTGCGATCTTGTTGTAGACCGTATTTCCAAACCGGACGCAGCAAAGGGCTACGTGCTGGATGGCTTCCCAAGAACGATTCCGCAGGCAGAGGCACTGACCAAAGCCCTGGAAGCACGCGGAGAGAAAATTGACTACGCAATCAATGTAGAAGTACCGGATGAAAATATCGTTCACCGTATGGGCGGACGCCGTGCCTGCATCGGATGCGGAGCAACGTATCATGTAGAATTTAACGCACCAAAGGTAGAAGATGTATGCGATACCTGCGGCGGCGAGCTGGTTCTTCGTGATGACGATAAACCTGAGACCGTACAGAAGAGACTGTCTGTATACCATGCTCAGACACAGCCTCTGATTGACTACTATAAGAAAGCCAATGTTCTGGTGGAAGTTGACGGAACCCAGGATATCAACGTGGTATTTCAGGATATAGTAAAGATTTTAGGAGCGTAAAGGATGTCCATATCAATTAAAACTGCCCGGGAAATTGAAAAAATGCGCCGTGCCGGTGAACTGCTGGAGAAGGTACACGATGAATTAGGCCGCGCCATCCATCCGGGAATGTCAACCTGGGAAATCAACAAGCTCGGAGAAGAGATGATCCGCAGCTTCGGATGCACTCCCAACTTTTTAAACTATAATGGGTATCCGGCTTCGATCTGCGTTTCTGTGAACGAAGAAGTGGTTCACGGAATCCCAAGTAAAAAACGGATTCTGAAAGAGGGCGACATTGTCAGCCTGGATGCGGGACTTATCTATGAAGGATACCATTCCGACGCAGCCCGCACACACGCGGTCGGTGAGATCTCGCCGGAGGCAAGAAAACTGGTGGAAGTAACACGCCAGGCCTTTTTTGAAGGAATCAAATACGCAAAAGCAGGCCATCATCTTCATGAGATTTCGGCGGCGATCGGTGCATACGCAGAGAGCTTCGGCTACGGCGTTGTCCGCGACCTGGTAGGCCACGGCATCGGAACGCACCTGCACGAAGATCCGGCAGTGCCGAACTTCGCACAGCCAAGCCGCGGCGTCCGTCTGCAGCCTGGCATGACGCTCGCCATCGAGCCGATGATCACAGCCGGAGGCTATGCAGTCAGATGGCTGGATGATGACTGGACCGTTGTGACAGAAGACGGCTCTCTTGCCGCACATTATGAGAACACGATTCTGATTACGGAGGGAGAACCGGAAATTCTGACACTTTCGCATACGGAGGAGGATTTATGAAACCGATTGTGAAAGGAATGTTTGCCAGAAGCCTGGCCGGCCACGATAAAGGAAAGCTGTATGTGATTTCGGATGTACAGGAGCCATACGTATTCCTGGT
This sequence comes from Blautia sp. AF17-9LB, assembly GCF_003479185.1. Classification (NCBI taxonomy): domain Bacteria; kingdom Bacillati; phylum Bacillota; class Clostridia; order Lachnospirales; family Lachnospiraceae; genus Blautia; species Blautia sp. AF17-9LB. Next base: position 22,003 of record NZ_QUGU01000016.1, on the reverse strand, counting down.
GGACGGAAAAATCCGTACCGCCAACCGGCCGAAAAAGAAGAAGCTGATTCACGTACAGCCGGATTACGAAATGACGGATGCGGTTCGTGATGAAGATATCCGTAAGGCATTAAAAGAAAAAAGTTGCAAAGAGTTGAAGGAGGATTAATCAATGTCTAAGGCAGATGTAATTGAAGTAGAGGGAACTGTCCTCGAGAAATTACCAAACGCAATGTTTAAAGTAGAACTGGAAAATAAACACGTTGTACTGGCTCATATCAGCGGAAAGCTGCGTATGAACTTTATCCGTATTCTTCCGGGAGACAAAGTAACCATCGAGCTGTCCCCATACGATCTGGACAAGGGACGTATTATCTGGAGAGATAAATAAGAAATACGATAAAAAAAGCCATCCGGCATGCCGGATGGCTTTTTCTCTGTATGTGTTTCTCTGTATTCATCCCCAATAACAGTAACCGTTCTACAGAACAAAGATTTCGATCACCGGCCTTCAGATTTCTGACAGCCACAAAGCAAGCACCAGTCTGCAAACCCTGCAGCATCCGCGGCGGCGGGCATCTGAATTTCTTTTCAGTCCCTTTTGAAACCTTCCAGATGTATTATGCAATATTTTAATAGAAAAAGCAATGAAAAAAGTATAAAATTTTATGAAAACTTTTTGTAAAAACCAGGAGAATTTGTGCACTTTTGAAACAAAATTTTTAAACCGTCAGAAAAAAAAGAAAAAGTGAAAAGACAGGAGAAAAGAGCGGCCGGAAAACCGTGAAAATGACAGATGAGGGCTCGAAAGCGACAGAAGAATATATGTTTGTGAATTCTGTGTGAAGTTGAAATATTTGGTTGAATTCTCAAAATAATGTGATACAATGCAATAGAGAAACTTTACGGAGAAATTTTACCGGGAAGGATCTCCTGTGCGGTGCGGTAAAATCCATGTACCGGCAGAAATCAGGGAAACATTTTATGAAACAGCAGGCTGCAGTCTGAAAAAAATTCGGATCTGCAGCAATGGCATCGCTGCTCCTTACAGATAACAGGAAAGGAAAATGTGCAATGACAAAAAGGGGAAAGAAAAAAGGCCTTGTTGCAGCATTGAGCGTAGTTGCAGTGATTGTTTTACTTGCCGCTGCATATGGAATCTTCTGTCTGATCATCGAGGATGACAAAATCTGGGCAGATGCTTCTATTAACGGAGTAAACATTCAGGGAATGAGCAAAAAAGAAGCTGCGCAGACAGTAGAACAGAAGTTTGAAGAAGATTATAAAGATACAGCTGTTACCGTTGAGCTGGATGGTCAGCAGTATACGATGAACGTATTTCCAATGCTGGGGATGGATGCTTCCGCAGAAATTGAAAAAGCATATGAAAAAGGCCATGGAAATCTTCTGGTTCGCGGTCTGGAGTGGGTCGAGATGAAATGGGGAAAGGCAGAGAAGCTTTCCTATGATGTGCAGCCGACTGCGACCCATCCAGATGAGGTGGAAGGAATTGTACAGGCATCCGGCATTCAGGATTACAACTCCATGCAGGATACTACATATGAAGTAACAGATACCGGCCTGATCGTGCATAAAGGCATTTCCGGAACCAGACCGGATGTGGATGCCTTAAAACAGCAGATCCAGACGAATGTGACAGCAATGAATTTCCAGGATGTAATTTCCTGCCCGACGGCAGAAAATCAGCTGACAGAACCGGATTTTGCCGGAATTGCAAGCCAGATTTATACCGATCCCGTCAATGCGACGCTGGATCCGGATAACGGATATTCCGTTGTGGCATCGAAAAACGGAACCTCAATGAATGCGGACAATGCGAAAGCCGAGTATGAGAGTGCAGAAGAAAATACGGATATCACGATTCCGTTTACATTTACCGAGCCGGAGATTACAACCGAGAAGATGAACGCAAACCTGTTTAAAGACACGCTTGGAAGTTACAGCTCCAGCGCAGCGGGTGGAACGAGCGGAAGAATTCACAACGTCGGACTTACGGCATCTATATGCAACGGACAGATTGTTCTGCCGGGAGAAACCTTCTCTTTTAATGGTGTCGTAGGTGATACAACGGCGGAAAAAGGATATCAGGAGGCAGCAGGCTATCAGGATGGCAAAGTCGTCCAGGTACTTGGAGGAGGCGAATGCCAGGTGTCCTCCACACTGTTTTCCGCTATTTTGTACACAGACCTTGATGTGGTGGAAAGAGCCAACCATTCGATGCCGGTACATTATGTGCCGTCTGGAATGGATGCAACCGTATTCTGGGATTCACCGGATTTCAAATTTGAAAATAATCATAAGTACCCGGTGAAAATTGTGATGAATATGGACAGCAGTGACACACTGACCGTAAAAATTCTCGGAACAAAAGAAAACGACTATACCATTGAGCCAAGGGTAAAGCAGATCGATGAAATGAGTAATGTAACGTATCGTGATTACAAAGATGCAAGCGGAAATGTAGTAAAATCAGAATCCGTATGCGCAAGCAAATACAAACCGCTGAACTCAGGATCATGATGCAAAAAAAGATGTTACCTGTAAAAACAGACGGGACAGAGAAAAAAATCTGTCCTGCCTGTTTTTTTTCTTACCGGTGGGAGAAATGAAAAAATGCACAGAAAAGGAGCAAAAAAAAGTGAAAAAATATGTAAAAAATTCCTTGCATTTCCGGGGACAAAATGCTATACTATAAAACGAACTTTTGCGCGTGGACTTTTTTCTAACCCACAAAAAGAAAGCGCATCCCAAAAGTTTACAACAGAAAATTCCCCTACACGGGGCGCTAGGAGCAAAGAAAGGAGGATTCATCATGAAGGTTAGATCTTCTGTAAAACCGATCTGCGAGAAATGCAAAGTTATCAAAAGAAAAGGTAGCATCAGAATCATTTGTGAGAATCCAAAGCACAAACAGCGCCAGGGCTAATCCGTCATTAGGCTTGATCGTAATTGTGCAGATTTTAAGTGCGGCTGCAGCAAAGATGCGCGTGAGTGCGTTGTTTTGCTGTTAATATTATAAAGTGAGACACCTGGCAGACAAAGCAGCCAGGACACCTCCGGCGGATGGACGCGCGGAGCGCAGACATCCCTTATAATATTGCTTAATACTCCCATCTGTCAGGTGGCAGAAGGAGAAAGGTCGTGCGAACACGGCTGGATACACGCATACCTGTATCCCAATTAGGAAAATATTAATGTTTTAGAAAAATGGAGGACAAAGTACATGGCTCGTATAGCTGGTGTAGACTTACCAAGAGACAAACGTGTTGAGATTGGTCTGACCTATATCTACGGAATCGGTAGAACAAGTGCAGATCGTATCTTAAAAGAGGCTGGAGTAAATCCAGATACACGCTGCAGAGATTTGACAGACGATGAAGTAAAGAGACTCAGCGCAGTTATCGATGAGACTCAGGTTGTAGAGGGAGATCTTCGTAGAGAAATCGCTATGAACATCAAACGTCTGCAGGAGATCGGATGCTACAGAGGTATCCGTCATCGTAAAGGCCTTCCGGTTCGTGGTCAGAAAACAAAGACCAACGCAAGAACCCGCAAAGGTCCTAAGAGAACTGTTGCAAATAAGAAGAAATAATTTAACCAGTAGTCCAATATAAGATTAAGAAAGTGTAGGTTAGTTTTAAAATGGCAAAAGTGACAAAGAAAACGACAAAACGTCGTGTCAGAAAAAACGTTGAACACGGACAGGCACATATCCAGTCTTCCTTCAATAATACAATCGTAACACTGACTGATGCAGAAGGAAACGCTCTTTCATGGGCAAGTGCCGGCGGTCTGGGATTTAGAGGTTCAAGAAAATCTACTCCATACGCAGCTCAGATGGCTGCAGAAACTGCTACCAAAGCAGCGCTGGTTCATGGCTTAAAGACTGTTGACGTTATGGTAAAAGGACCAGGATCAGGTCGTGAAGCTGCAATCCGTGCCCTTCAGGCATGCGGTCTTGAAGTTACAAGCATCCGCGACGTAACACCGGTTCCGCACAACGGATGCCGCCCACCAAAACGTAGAAGAGTCTGATTAGGAGGTTAAGAACATGGCAGTAAATAGAGTACCAGTCCTGAAAAGATGCAGATCCCTCGGAATGGATCCTGTATATCTTGGAATTGATAAGAAGTCCACAAGACAGCTGAAAAGAGCAAACAGAAAAATGTCTGAGTATGGTCTTCAGTTAAGAGAAAAACAGAAAGCAAAATTCATCTACGGCGTTCTGGAGAAACCTTTTGTTAACTATTACAAAAAGGCTGACAGAATGGAAGGACAGACTGGTGAGAACCTGATGATCCTTCTTGAGCTCCGTCTGGACAACGTTCTGTTCCGTATGGGAATGGCTAGAACCAGAAAAGAAGCACGTCAGATCGTTGACCACAAACACGTTCTGGTTAACGGCAAACAGGTAAATATCCCGTCTTACCTTGTAAGCGCTGGTGATACCATCGAAATCAAAGAGGGTAAAAAATCCTCTCAGAGATATAAAGACATCGTAGAGGTTACAGGCGGCCGTCTGACTCCAGAATGGATCGAGGCTGATCTTGAGGCACTCAAAGGTGTTGTAAAAGAGCGTCCTACCCGCGAAATGATCGATGTTCCGGTTGACGAAGTGCAGATCGTCGAGCTGTATTCTAAATAAAGAATCGCCATACGCGGAAGGCTTTATTCCCATGAGTAATGAGCCAACCAATTTAAAAGGAGGGGCTTTCGAGTGTTTGATTTTAACAAACCGAAAATTGAAATTACTGAGATTTCTGATGACAAGAAGTACGGCAGATTTGTGGTTGAACCTCTGGAAAGAGGCTACGGTATCACATTAGGTAATTCTCTTCGCAGAATTATGCTTTCTTCCCTCCCTGGAGCAGCAGTAAGCCAGGTTAAAATCGAGGGCGTTCTTCATGAATTCAGCTCCATCCCTGGAGTAAAAGAAGACGTTACAGAAATCATCATGAACCTGAAGAGCCTTGCAATCCGCAATAACAGCGTAACCAACGAAGCAAAAGTTGCTTATATTGAGTTCGAGGGCGAGGGAGTTGTAAGAGCATCCGATATTCAGGTAGATCAGGATATTGAGATCATGAATCCGGATCAGGTAATCGCAACCCTGAACGGCGGCCCGGACAGCAAGCTGTACATGGAGCTGACGATCACAAAAGGCCGCGGTTATATCAGTGCTGACAAAGGCAAGAGCGATGACATGCCGATCGGCGTTCTCGCTGTGGATGCTATCTATACACCGGTTGAGCGTGTAAACCTCAAAGTGGAGAACACCCGTGTAGGTCAGATTACCGATTACGATAAACTGACACTGGATGTTTACACCAGAGGAACACTGGATCCGGACGAGGCAGTCAGCCTGGCAGCTAAGGTTTTAAGCGAGCATCTGAAACTCTTCATCGATCTGTCTGAGAATGCGAAGACAGCAGAAGTTATGATCGAGAAAGAGGACAATGAGAAAGAGAAAGTTCTGGAGATGAACATCGACGAGCTTGAGCTTTCCGTGCGTTCCTATAACTGCTTGAAACGTGCCGGTATCAATACCGTAGAAGAGCTGTGCAACAAAACTTCCGAAGACATGATGAAGGTTCGTAACCTGGGCCGCAAGTCTCTGGAAGAGGTACTTGCAAAGCTGAAAGAACTGGGACTGTCACTGAGTCCTGGGGACGGAGAATAAATCACAGCGATTTATCTTTCCGTTTGATTTGTAGACGAAAACCCCCTGTCAGTAAGTCCGAGGCAGCATGACTTGCGGGTTCCACAAATGGAGGAAAATTTAAAATGGCAAAATATAGAAAACTTGGCAGAACATCTGACCAGAGAAAAGCATTATTAAGAAACCAGGTAACCAACCTTCTGTATCACGGAAAAATCGTTACCACTGAGACCAAGGCGAAAGAGATCCGCAAGATCGCTGAAAGCATGATCGCACTGGCTGTAAAAGAGAAAGATAACTTTGAGACCGTTACCGTTACTGCTAAAGTAGCTCGCAAAGATGCTGATGGCAAACGTGTGAAAGAAGTAAAAGACGGCAAAAAAGTTACCGTATACGATGAAGTTCAGAAAGAGATCAAAAAAGATCTTCCGTCCAGACTTCACGCTAGACGTCAGATGGCAAGCTTCTTCTATCCTGTAACAGAGGTTCCGACCGAAGCAGCAGGACGCAAGAAAAACACCAAGTCCATCGATATGCCACAGAAAATGTTCGATGAGATCGCTCCGAAATATGCAGACCGTAACGGCGGATATACCCGTATCATCAAGATCGGACCGCGTAAAGGTGATGCAGCTATGGAAGTTGTAATCGAGCTGGTTTAATCTGTAAATAGTTTTGAAATTCGCAGGGGCTGCCTCTTAGTAGGTGGCTCCTGTTTTGTTGTATATCATATTTTATATGACACAATTGCGAAATTGTGGCAATGTACGGGGTTGCATCTGCTTTGCGAATAAGGTACAATACAGAATACAGAACAGCTAAAATGGGATACAAAGGAGAGCATTTGCATGGAGAGCAAGAAAAAAATGTTGTTTATTTTTAATCCGTTTTCCGGAAAAGCACAGATTAAAAGTAAACTGTTTGAAATTATCGATGTTTTTGTAAAAGGCGGATATGAAGTCATTGTCCACCCGACGCAGGCAGTCGGAGATGGTTTCGAAAAGACAAAGGAGCTTGCGCCGCAGGTGGATCTCGTTGTCTGCAGCGGGGGCGACGGAACACTGGATGAAGTTGTCAGCGGTCTGATGGAAGTGGATCAGCGCGTTCCGATCGGTTATATTCCGGCCGGAAGCACCAATGACTTTGCAAACAGTCTTTCTATTTCGAAAGATATGGTACAGGCGGCAAAGGATATCATCGAGGGAAACCTGTATTCCTGTGATGTGGGAGCGTTCAACAACGACAGCTTTGTCTACATCGCTGCATTCGGCCTTTTCACGGATGTTTCCTATGAGACAGATCAGCACATGAAAAACATTCTCGGCCATCTGGCATACCTGCTGGAGGGATCCAAACGGATCTGGAATGTGCCGACGTACTGGATTAAAGTCGAGGCAAACGGGGAAACCTTTGAGGGAGAGTATATCTACGGTATGGTGACGAATGCCAAGTCCGTCGGCGGCTTCAAAAACCTGCCGGGACAGGATGTACGCCTGGATGACGGACTCTTCGAGGTAACCCTGATCAAACGCCCGAAAAACCCGCTGGAACTGAATGAGATCATTGCGTCCCTGCTGATGCAGGAGGATCACACAGACCTCATCGATTCGTTCAAGACCGACCGCATCATCATCGAGTCCAACCAGGAGATTTCCTGGACTCTGGACGGCGAATACGGCGGAGATCACGGCTATGTCTGCATCGAAGCGCGCAAACATGCCATGGAACTGGTTCTGAACAATAAGTAGGCACGGCTTTTTGATAAGTTTTTCACAAAAAAGTGCAAAAAAATGGATTTCGCTACGAAAATCATTTGGCATTTGCAGAAAGATGTTGTATAATAAAACCAGTTATGAAAGTAACAAGTATGCCGTAAGCCTGAAAACGGTACACGGCACAATTACAGACACAGGAGGTCATTTGAGCTATGTTAGTATCAGCAAAAGAAATGTTGGACAAAGCAAAAGCTGGCCACTATGCAGTTGGTCAGTTTAACATCAACAACCTGGAGTGGACAAAATCCATCCTTCTTACCGCACAGGAGATGAATTCTCCGGTTATCCTTGGTGTATCTGAGGGTGCAGGAAAATACATGACAGGTTTCAAAACTGTAGCTGCTATGGTAAAAGCTATGATCGAAGAACTGAACATCACTGTTCCGGTTGCTCTGCATCTGGACCACGGAACCTACGAAGGATGTTACAAATGCATCGAAGCAGGTTTCTCATCCATCATGTTTGACGGATCTCATTATCCGATCGAAGAGAACGTTGCAAAAACAAAAGAACTGGTAGCTGTTTGCAAAGAGAAAGGAATGTCTCTGGAAGCAGAAGTTGGTTCTATCGGTGGAGAAGAAGATGGTGTTGTAGGTATGGGCGAATGCGCTGATCCGAACGAGTGCAAGATGATTGCAGACCTCGGTGTAGATATGCTTGCAGCAGGTATCGGCAATATCCACGGTGTATACCCGGCTAACTGGCAGGGACTGAGCTTTGAGACTCTGGCAGCTGTACAGGAGCTGACAGGAACTATGCCGCTCGTTCTTCACGGTGGTACAGGTATCCCGGATGACATGATCAAGAAAGCCATTGACCTTGGCGTTTCCAAAATCAATGTAAATACAGAGTGCCAGCTTGCATTCGCAGCAGCTACACGTAAATACATCGAAGAGGGAAAAGATCAGCAGGGTAAAGGATTCGATCCTCGTAAACTGCTTGCTCCTGGCGCAGAAGCTATCAAAGCTACTGTAAGAGAAAAAATCGAACTGTTCGGTTCTGCAAACAAAGCCTGAGTTTAAGCACGAAAATGCTGTGCAGGATTCCTGGGGGACTTCCTCCTCAGGGTCCGCACAGTATTTTTTTTCGCGAGCAACGAGTCAAAGTCTGTGCTTGCACGAGACCTTGACGACTGCCGCGAAAGCTTTCATCGAATCCGCTAATTTTTTCGCCTGAATTAGGAAAGTTTTGTAAAATAATACGAAAAAGGGACTGAGTTCAAAAAAGCACTTGCGTTTTTGGGGTTTTTGAGTTATTTTAGTATCAGTTGGAAATCAAATCCATATGCGAATGTAAAACAAGGGCGTTCTACAAAAAATATAGCTTTTTTAGCTACCTTTTTGAGAACTCCTTTTTCTTGTATTAGGATCTTTTTAGAATCCGGCGGGAAGGTCGCATCGCAAAATTCACAAATGGAAAGGAAGAAAGAAAATGGGAGAATATGTAAATCCAGCCAAAATTTTTGGCGAAAATGTATTCAATGACACTGTAATGCAGGAACGTCTTCCAAAAAATGTTTACAAGAAGCTGAAAAAGATCATCGAAGAAGGCGGTGAGCTGGATCTTGCTACTGCAGATACGATTGCACATGAGATGAAAGAATGGGCAATTGAAAAAGGAGCAACACACTATACACACTGGTTCCAGCCGCTGACCGGTGCAACTGCAGAAAAGCACGATTCTTTTATCACAGCACCGATGCCGAACGGCAAAGTACTGATGAGCTTCTCCGGTAAAGAGCTGATCAAAGGCGAGCCGGATGCATCTTCTTTCCCGTCCGGTGGACTGCGTGCTACCTTTGAGGCAAGAGGATATACAGCATGGGACTGCACCTCACCGGCTTTCGTTCGTCAGGACGCAGCAGGCGCAACCCTCTGCATTCCGACTGCATTCTGCTCCTACACAGGAGAGGCGCTTGACCAGAAAACACCGCTTCTTCGTTCCATGGAAGCTCTGAATGTACAGTCCCTGCGTCTGTTAAAACTGTTCGGAAACACCACTTCCAAGAAAGTAACTCCTTCCGTAGGACCGGAGCAGGAATACTTCCTGGTAGATGCAGAGAAATTCCTGCAGAGAAAAGACCTGATCTACACCGGACGTACCCTGTTTGGCGCAATGCCTCCAAAAGGACAGGAGATGGACGATCACTATTTCGGAACCATCCGTCAGAGAATTGCTTCCTTTATGAAGGATGTCAACATTGAGCTGTGGAAGATGGGTGTTACAGCAAAGACACAGCACAATGAGGTTGCACCGGCACAGCACGAGCTGGCTTCCATTTATTCCGAGGCAAACGTAGCAGTTGACAACAACCAGCTCGTTATGCAGACTTTAAAGAGAGTTGCATGCCAGCACGGACTGAAATGCCTGCTGCATGAGAAACCGTTCGCAGGTGTCAACGGTTCCGGTAAACACGACAACTGGTCCATCACCACAGATGACGGCATCAACCTTCTTGAGCCGGGCAAAACACCGCACGAGAACATTCAGTTCCTGCTCGTATTAAGCTGCGTTCTGAAAGCCGTTGATGTTCACGCAGATCTGCTTCGTGAGTCCGCAGCCGATCCGGGAAACGATCACAGACTGGGAGCTAACGAGGCGCCGCCAGCTATTATTTCTGTATTCCTTGGCGAGCAGCTGGAGGATGTTGTAGAGCAGCTCATCAGCACCGGAAATGCAACCAAGAGTAAAAAAGAGGGCGTTCTGGAGACTGGTGTTAAGACACTTCCGGATCTCAAGAAAGACGCTACCGACCGTAACAGAACCTCACCGTTCGCCTTCACCGGAAACAAATTCGAGTTCCGTATGGTTGGTTCCCGTGACTCCGTTGCAGCTCCGAACATCGTACTGAACACCATCGTTGCAGAAGCATTCCGCGATGCATGCGATGTACTAGAAGGCGCTGAAAACTTCGAGGACGCTGTCCATGATCTGATCAAGAAGAACTTAAGTGAGCATCAGAGAATCATCTTCAATGGCGACGGATATGCAGATGAGTGGTTAGCTGAGGCAGAGAGAAGAGGACTTCCGAACATCAAATCCATGGTGTACGCAATCCCGGCACTGACCACTGATACCGCAATCAAACTGTTCGGCGATTTCAAAGTATTCACCGAGGCAGAGCTGGTATCCCGTGCAGAAGTTAAATTCGAGAACTATGCAAAGACCATCAACATCGAAGCAAAGACCATGATCGACATGGCAAGCAAACAGATCATCCCGGCAGTCATCAAATATGCGACTTCCCTGGCTGGATCTATCAACACCATCACCGCAGCAGGTGTTACAGCAGTTGGTGTGCAGAAGAATCTGCTGAACGAGACAAGTGCACTGCTTGAGGAAACCCAGAAAGCACTCGACGAGCTGATCGCAATCGAGAATGCAGGATGCGAGATGGAAGACGGTGAAGCAAAAGCAAAATACTACTACGAGAAAGTTACTCCGGCTATGGAGGCACTCCGTGCACCGGTTGACAAACTGGAGATGATCGTAGACAAAGAGATGTGGCCGATGCCGTCTTACGGCGATCTGATGTTTGAGGTTTAATCCGCAGACGGTCCGATAAATTGTAAAAATTCTGTGAAAACAGGGCAGAAAAAGAGGCTGTTTTTGACAACAGCCTCTTTTTTTAGTATAATGAGGATTAGCTGTTGCCAGAAGAAAAGGGCGGACAGCGCTGCCGGAAGAAACGGCAGGAAAACATGGAGGAAACGCTTCTGGATTTCGAAGGAAAACAGAAGTATACAGAACAATGAATGCAGAACTGGAAATTTTAGGTGTGAAGCTGAAACATTACCGCGTCGATGCGGCAATGGAGATTGCAGAGGAATACCTCTCGAACGATAAGCTGAATACCATCGGGATTGTTACGATGCAGATGCTGATGCAGGCGAGCAAGGAACCGACGTGGAAACAGTATATCGAAGATCTGGATCTGACGGTCATCGGGGAAACCGAAGTGCTGGAGGCAGCAGGAATCGACCCGGAGACGCCGTCCTATGAGGAAGTGGAGACGAACGAGTTCATCGCCCGTTTTTTCTGGGGACTGATTCAGAAAAAAAGCCGGATTTTCGTACTGGGCGACACTGAAGAAGAACTGCAGACACTGCAGAAATATCTGACAGAAACGTATCCCGGCATTGAGATCGGAGGCGGTGCTGTTGTCGAGACGCTGGAGGAATCCGCGTTTGACAGCCTGGTCAACGAGATCAACAGCCAGACGACGGACGTGATTGTGAGCGGCCTTGCAGGAACGCGGCAGGATCGTTTCGTTCTGGAAAACAGCAGCAAAATCAGCGCGAAAATCTGGCTGAGCCTTGGCGAACACTCAACACTGCAGAACGAGGCCGGTATAAAAACGAGCTGGTGGGGAACTCTGCTAAAGAAGAATACGTTCAAGTGGATGGTAACAAAATATAACAGCGAAAAGGACGGTTGAAGTTCATGAACTGGATACGGAACAAACAGCAGTGGAGAGATTATCTGCTGATTACGCTGGGAACCGCGGTCATGGCGGTTGCGACCAGCTCGATTTACGACCCGGCGGGGCTTGTTACCGGAGGATTTTCCGGTCTTGCAATCGTCATCAAACAACTGAGCCAGATGCTGTTCGGAAAAGGAGTTCCGCTCTGGGTGACGAACCTTGTGCTGAACATTCCGCTCTTTCTGTTCGGAATCCGTATGAGCCGCGATTTTCTGGTGAAAACCATCTTCGGAACACTGATGAATACGTTCTGGATTGCCGTTCTCCCGGTGCTGCAGCTGGTGCCGGATGACAGGATGCTTTCCGCACTGTTCGGCGGCGTTCTGATGGGAGCAGGCATCGGCCTCGTCTTCATCGGAAACGGTACGACGGGCGGAACGGATATGATGGCGGCTCTGATCCAGAGAAAGCTGCGCCACTATTCCGTTGCACAGGTTATGCAGGTGCTTGATGGAATCATCGTCATCGCCGGTATTTTTGTCTTCGGTATCCACGCTTCGCTCTATGCGATCGTGGCAATCTACGTGACGACGAAAATGACGGATGCCCTGATGGAAGGTATGAATTATGCGAAATCCGCGTTTATCATTACCGCGCATCCGGAGCAGGTAGCCGATGAGCTCATGAAAGAACTCGACCGCGGCGCGTCCGGCATCCACATCAAGGGAATGTACACGGGCGAAGAGCGTATGATGGTATTCTGTGTTGTGGGCAAAAAACAGATCCCGCAGCTCAAACAGATCGTAGGAACGATCGATCCGGACGCGTTTGTCGTTGTGTCGGATGCAAGAGAGGTCTTAGGAGAGGGCTTCCAGACGGATTTCTCCTGACCTTTTTACGTATTTTGTGGTATAAATGTTGTGTTTTCTCTTCCTTTTTTGTCTATTTTGTATTAAAATAAGTATATCTGTGAGGTACTTTGCATCAGGCGCAGAACCATGGGGGTGTGGATATGCCTGGCAATGAAAGCGGGTGCAGCCGGAGACAAACTATAGGATGAAAGAGGGAAGAAAATATGATTTCAAATCAGATTTTACAGAGTACCATTGAGGGAATCAAAAACATTTCGCGTGTCGAACTCTGCGTGACTGATATAGAAGGAAAAGTTCTGGTAACAACTTTTCCGGAGGTTGAGATCAGCCAAAATGATATTGTAACGTTTGCGCAGTCTCAGGCAGATTCCCAGACCATGAAAAATTATCAGTTTTTTAAAGTATACGATGAACACCAGCTGGAGTACATTCTGGTTGTAAAAGGCGGAAACGATGACATTCACCTGATCGGGAAAATGGTTACCTTCCAGATTCAGGGCCTCCTTACCGCCTACAAGGAGCGCTTCGATAAAGACAACTTTATCAAGAACCTGCTGCTCGACAACCTGCTGCTGGTCGACATCTACAACAGGGCGAAGAAGTTACATATTGAAGTGGAAGCACGCCGCCTTGTATTTATTCTTGAGACAAATCCGGATAAGAACAGCGGGGCGCTGGAAAGCGTCAAGAGTCTGCTCGGTACCAAATCCGGTGACTTTATCACTGCAGTTGATGAGAAAAACATCATCATCGTAAAAGAACTTGCTCCAGGTGAGGATTATGCCCAGATGAACAAAGTGGCAGCCACCATTCTGGAAGCAGCAGGAAGAGATGAGGAGGGGAAAACCCACGTTGCTTACGGTACCATTGTCAAGGAGATCAAAGAAGTATCGCGTTCCTATAAAGAAGCCAGAATGGCGATGGACGTCGGAAAAATTTTCTCCGCTGAGAATGATATCTATGCATACAGCTCACTGGGCATCGGCCGTCTGATTTACCAGCTTCCGATCCCACTGTGCAAAATGTTCATCAAAGAGATTTTCGGCAACAAATCGCCGGATGACTTTGATGAAGAGACACTGACAACGATCAATAAATTCTTTGAAAATTCTCTGAATGTCTCGGAAACCTCGAGACAGCTTTATATACACCGAAATACCCTTGTCTATCGGCTGGATAAGCTGCAGAAGAGCACGGGACTCGATCTTAGAGTTTTTGAAGATGCGATCACATTCAAGATTGCGCTTATGGTTGTGCAGTACATGAAATACATGGAAACGCTCGATTATTAAGCGAGAACCCTTGAAGGAGGAATTGCATGATAACATTGGATAGTGTAAGTAAGAGTTACGCGAAAGGCCAGCCGGCCGTCAACAACGTATCCTTACACATCGAGAAGGGGGAATTCGTCTTTATCGTGGGAAACAGCGGTTCTGGAAAATCGACGCTGATCAAGCTCCTTTTGAAAGAACTCGAGCCCACATCCGGTACCATTAAGGTAAACGGACAGATCTTAAATAAAATGAAACGCTGGAGAGTGCCGAAATACCGCCGCGGTGTCGGCGTCGTATTCCAGGATTTCCGCCTTTTAAAAGACCGGAATGTCTATGAAAACGTAGCATTCGCACAGCGTGTCATCGAGAAACCGAACCGCGTCATCAAAAAGCGCGTGCCGGAAGTCCTGACGCTGGTCGGACTGGCAGAGAAGTACAAATCCTTCCCGAAGGAGCTTTCCGGAGGAGAGCAGCAGCGAGTTGCCGTGGCAAGAGCCATTGTCAACCGGCCTGACATTCTTCTGGCGGACGAGCCGACCGGAAACCTGGACCCGGGAAACTCCATGGAGATTATGAAGCTCCTGGAGGAAATCAACAACAGAGGAACGACCGTTCTTGTGGTAACCCACAACCGTGAGATCGTCAACTCCATGAAAAAACGCGTTATTACCATGCGAAAAGGCGTGGTAGTCAGCGATGAGAAGGAGGGCGAGTACCATGAGGTTTAGTACACTGGGCTACAGCATCAAACAGGGTGTCAAAAACATCTGGAGAAACAAGATGTTCTCGCTGGCATCCATCGCAACCATGGGAGCCTGTATCTTTCTGTTCGGTATCTTCTTTGCGGTTGTCATCAACTTTAACTACATCGTAAAAAATGCCGAGACAGACGTATCCATGACCGTCTTCTTCAACGAAGATGTGGATCAGGCGACGATCGATGAGATCGGAACGGAGATCAAGGCCAAGACCGATGTGGTCAAGGAATGTAAGTATGTTTCCGCGGATGAGACGTGGGAAAACTTTGCAAAACAGTATTTCGAAGGAAAAGAGGAATACAAGGACGGCTTTAAGCCAAACGACAACCCGCTCGCAACTTCTGCTCACTACGAGGTTTACGTATACCAGGTAGAGACGCAGGATGCACTGGCTGAGTATATCCGCTCGCTGGACGGTGTCCGTGAGGTTAAACAGGCCGAGGGCGCAACAACAACGTTGACGACGATGAACCGTGTCATTGGCTACGTTTCCATCGCGATCATCCTGATTCTTCTTGCCGTATCTGTTTTCCTGATCAGCAATACCGTCACGATCGGTATTTCGGTCCGGAAAGAGGAGATCGGTATCATGAAGCTGATCGGTGCGACGAACCTGTTTGTAAGGGCTCCGTTCCTGATCGAGGGTATCCTGATCGGTCTTGTCGGAGCAGCGATTCCGCTGGGGCTGCTGTACGTTGTATACAACAGAGTCATCAGCTACGTTATGACGGAGTTCAGCGTACTGTCGAACTTTATGGCATTCATGCCGGTATCGGCCGTCTTCCGGATTCTGCTTCCAGTCGGACTCATTCTCGGTATGGGAATCGGTCTTGTCGGCAGTATCTTTACGATTCGAAAACACTTGAAAGTCTGATAGGATTAGACAATATAATGAAGTAAAAATAAGTCCCGGAATCCGTCAAAAGATTCCGGGATCTTTCGATTGGGAGGCATATTTTGGAAGAACTGATGAAGGAAGAAAAAGAGGGCGTAAAAGCGGCAGAGCAGGAAAAACCGAAAAAGCGCAGAAACAGAAAGAAAAACCGAAAAAATGAGATGCGGAAGAGCTACTTTGCGGGCATGATTTCGATGCTGGCGATTGTAATGATCGTGCTTGTCGGAACAACGTTTCTCTGGCCGGGAAGCAGTGCGGACCACCCCGGCGGCTTCTGGTCGTGGCGGAAGACGGCGGCGATCAAAGCGATGATCAGCCAGCTTTACGCGGGCGATGTGGATGACACAGAGCTGTCGGATGCGATGTATAAAGGGATGATCAGCGGCCTCGGCGACAAGTATTCTACGTATTACACGAAAGAGGAATACGAAGCGATCAAGACAGCGCAGGAGGGTTACTATCAGGGCATCGGTGTTACGGTGACGCTGGACGGCGATAAGCTGCAGGTCACCGGCGTACAGGACGATACCCCGGCGGCGAAGGCCGGTATTCAGGCGGATGACCGCATTGTGAAGATTGACGGGCAGACACTCGAAGGCTTAAGCCTCAACGATGCGGTCGGTCTTCTGAAAAACAGCGAGAACGATACCGTGACGCTTTCCATCGAGCGGGAAGGCGAGGCGGATCTGATTGAAACGGAAGTCACAAAAGAGAAGCTTGCGGCGATTGTGGCAGACGGTAAAATGCTGGACGACAAGATCGGCTATCTGGCCATCAGCGAGTTTACAGGGCTTACCTCCGAGCAGTTCCAGAAAGCATACCAGTCACTGCAGGATCAGGGCATGGAGCGCCTGATCATCGACCTGCGCGGCAATCCGGGCGGCCTTGTGACGGCAGTCTGCGACACCCTGCGCCAGATCCTGCCGGAGGGACTCATCGTGTATACCGAGGATAAAAATGGAAAACGGGAAGAGTATACCTGCGACGGCGATACCCCGATCTCGATTCCACTCGTCGTGCTGGTCAATGAAAATACGGCAAGTGCGGCAGAAATCTTCACGGGAGCAGTCAAAGATTACGGCATCGGAACGATTGTCGGAACGACGACATTCGGAAAAGGCATTGTCCAGAATACATTCCAGCTCTCGGACGGCAGCGTGGTGAAACTGACGATTGCCCATTATTACACGCCGCTCGGAAACGACATCCACAAGGTCGGCATTACGCCGGATGTCGAGGTGGAGCTGCCGGATGACGCGACGAGCGATGTGCAGCTCGAAAAAGCGTTGGAAGTTGTCAAAGGACTGGAAAGTGCGGAATAAAATAAGAATTTTCACAGAAAAGCAGGAAAAAGGTAGGAAAAAAAGCACGAACGTGTTATCTTAGTAGAGGAGCCGAAAACAGATCTTGGCAGGCTCTAAAAGAAAGTGAGGAAAGACAGATGAACTTTACAGAAAGAAGAAAACAGGTTTTTGATAAAATGGACCAGGATTCCGCACTGCTTTTGTTTTCCGGAATCGAGCTGCATGTCAGCGCAGACGAATATCTGCCGTTTGAAGCAAACCGCAACTTTTTCTATCTGACCGGCCTTCGCAGAGATCACATGATCCTGATGATGAAAAAGACCGCAAAAGAGGAGAAATCCATTCTGTTTATCGAGGAAGCGGATCTGAACCAGGAGAGATGGTTTGGAAGAAAAGTAACCGTATCCGAGGCACAGGAGATTACCGGAATCGACGACGTTCGTTTCCTGGATTCCTTTGAGGGTATGGTAAACCGTCTGATGGCACGCGAAGACATCGGAACACTGTATTTCGACTGCTACCGCTATCAGTTCGAGGATCTGCCGGACTACAACATGGTAAAGGCAGAGGAGTTTGCAAAGAAATTCCCGGGCAGACCGATCAAAGACATTGCGCCTGTCATCGCGGCACTGCGTATGCAGAAGGATGCGGATGAGATCGCACTTGTCCGCCAGGCAATCAAAATCACGGATGATGCGCTGAAATTTGTAATGAAAAACCTGAAACCGGGCTGCACCGAGTATCAGGCACAGGCTGATTTCGAGTACAAGATTTTCCACGAGGGAGCAGACGGAACCGCATTCCCGACGATCGCAGGAAGCGGTGCAAACGGAACGATGCTGCACTACGACACCAACCGTGACGTGTGCGAGGATGAGACCCTGCTTCTGATGGACCTCGGAGCAAAATTCCAGGGCTACTGCGCAGATATCACCAGAACGTATCCAGTCAACGGAAAATATACGGACCGTCAGAGACAGGTTTACGACGTTGTTCTGGCAGCAAACCGCGCCGTTGCAAAAGCAGCAAAACCGGGTATGACATTAAAAGAGCTCGATGATATCGCAAAAGATGTTCTCGGCGAGGGCTGTGTGAAACTTGGCCTGATCGAGAAGAAAGAGGATGTTGGAATCTATTACATGCACGGCGTTTCCCATCACCTCGGCATCGATGTACACGATGTGACCGCGGCATGGAACGACAAGCTGCGTCCAGGCGCCATCATCACCGATGAGCCGGGTCTTTATATTGACGAGTGGGAGATCGGAATCCGGATCGAGGATGATATCCTGATTACAGAGGACGGATGCGAGGTTCTTTCCGAGAATCTGATGCGTGATCCAGATCAGATTGAAGCCTTTATGCAGGAAAAAGAGGCGTAAGAAAAAAACTACGGAGGATTTAGTTAGATGAAAATTGCAGTTACATACGATAACGGGAATATTTTCCAGCATTTTGGAAAAACAGAGAATTTTAAGGTTTACGAAGTAGAAGACAATCAGGTGGTTTCCAGCGAAGTGATCGGATCCAACGGAACCGGCCACGGCGCACTGGCAGGCCTTCTTTCCGAGCAGGGCGTGGATGTTCTGATCTGCGGCGGCATCGGCGGCGGTGCACAGGCTGCTCTTGCCGAGGCAGGCGTAGAGCTCTGCTCCGGAGCAGAGGGAGATGTGGATGCAGCGGTGGAAGCTTACTTAAACGGAACGCTCACATCTGCGGGTGCAACCTGCGATCACCACGATCACGAGGAAGGCCATTCCTGCGGCGGCCACTGCGGAAGCCATGAGGAAGAGGAGAGCTCCTGCGGCGGTTCCTGCGGAACCTGCGGCGGCGGATGCGGTGCACCGACTCCGGTTATGGAAGGTAAGAATGTCGGAAAAACCTGCCGTACCCACTACAGAGGAACCTTCAACGATGGAACCCAGTTTGATTCTTCCTACGACCGCGGCGAACCGCTCGAGTTCATCTGCGGTGTGGGCCAGATGATCCGCGGCTTCGATGCAGCCGTTGCAGAGATGGAAGTCGGCGAAAAAGTCAACATCCATCTGATGCCGGAGGAGGCTTACGGAATGCCGGATCCGAACGCAATTTTCACCGTTGCGATCGCACAGCTTCCGGGAGCAGAGGAAGTAGAGGTCGGACAGCAGGTTTATCTGCAGAACCAGTACGGCCAGCCGTTCCCGGTAAAAGTTACCGCAAAAGACGAGACCAATATCACGTTTGATGCCAACCATGAGATGGCTGGAAAAGAGCTGAATTTTGAGATTGAGCTGGTTGAAGTGAAATAAAAAAATGCATAAAAAAGAGTGTCAGGACGAAGGAGCCAGGCACTCTTTTTTGATGCGCAGAAAAATCAACGATTCCCATTTCCGATTTCCGTTATTTTTTGTAAAAGTAAACAAAAAATGACCAAAATTCATTTTTTACCATTTCAAATATTGACTAATAGTCATTTAAGTTGTAAGATGTGGTACTAGAAAAACAAGTTAAAAATGAATCAGAGGAGATGAATGAAAATGGTTAAAGTTGGCAAATGGATTGCCAAGCACAGGATTCTGATGCTGATCATTGGATTTCTGCTGATTATTCCGTCAGTCATCGGAATGGCAGCAACGAAAGTAAACTATGATCTGCTCAGCTATCTGCCGGAGCATCTGGAAACTGTAAAAGGACAGGACATTCTGGTAGATGAATACGGCATGGGTGCGTTCTCCATGGTTGTCGTGGAAAACATGGAAATGAAGGACGTACAGAAACTCGAAGAAAAATTCGAGCAGGTAAACCACGTAAAAGAAGTTTTATGGTATGACGATGTGGCAGACATCAGCGTGCCGGTTGAGATGATCCCGGAAAAACTCCGGAAAGCATTCTACAATGGGGATGCAACCATGATGCTCGTTCTGTTCGACAATACGACTTCTTCCGATGACTCCATGGAGGCAATCGAGGATCTTCGTAAAATTGCGAACGAGCAGTGCTTCATCGGCGGTATGACCGGTGTTGTTACCGATATCAAAAACGTAGCATTAAAAGAGCTGCCGGTTTACGTTGTCATCGCCGCAGTTTTGAGCCTCGTTGTCATCGAGCTGACATCGACTTCCTTCGTTGTTCCGATCCTGTTCCTGTTAAGTATCGGACTTGCAATCCTTTACAACCTGGGAAGCAACGTGTTCCTTGGTGAGACTTCCTACATCACAAAAGCGCTGACCGCCGTGCTGCAGCTTGGTGTTACGATGGACTACTCCATCTTCCTGCTGAACAGCTTCGAGGAGAATAAAAAGCGTTTCCCGGATGACAAAGAGCGTGCGATGGGCCATGCAATCGCCAACACGTTCAAATCCGTAGCCGGAAGCTCCGTTACCACCGTAGCCGGTTTCCTGGCACTGTGTGTTATGACCTTTGCCCTTGGCCGCGACCTTGGTATCGTTATGGCAAAAGGTGTTTTGATCGGCGTTGTCTGCTGTGTCACCGTCCTGCCGGCCATGGTTCTGGTATTTGACAAGGCAATTGAGAAAACGAGACACAAACCGCTGGTAAAAAGCCTGGATAAACCGTCCGCCTTTATCACCAAACATTATAAAGT
The DNA here is from genome assembly GCF_003479185.1 of Blautia sp. AF17-9LB. NCBI lineage: Bacteria > Bacillati > Bacillota > Clostridia > Lachnospirales > Lachnospiraceae > Blautia > Blautia sp. AF17-9LB. Next base: position 1,460 of record NZ_QUGU01000016.1, on the reverse strand, counting down.
ATGGGTTGTGATCTTCCTGGTTCTGCTGTTCCCGTCGATCTACGGAAACAATCATACCCAGATTTATTACAACATCGCACGTTCCCTTCCATCTACCCTGGACTGCAACGTGGCAAACGATGAAGTAAAAGCGCAGTTTGACGTAAGCAACATGCATATTGTGATGATGGATCGCGATATGGATTCCAAACAGAAAAAGAAAATGATGGAGGAGATCGGCAACGTAAAAGGTGTCAAATCGACCATCAGCATGAGTTCCCTGCTTGGACCGACGATTCCGGAATCCATGATCCCGGAAAATCTCCGAAGCATGCTGCAGAGCGATGAGTATGAGCTTGCATTTGTGAGCTCTGAATATGAGTCCGCAACAGATGAAGTAAACGAACAGGTCAAAGCGATTGACAAAATCGTAAAATCCTACGATAAAGATGGAATGGTCATCGGTGAAGCACCGTTGATGAAAGACCTGCAGGATGTTACCGATGCTGACCTTGTCAACGTAAACGTGCTTTCCATTGGTGCAATCTTTATCATCATTCTGCTGATCTTCAAATCGATTTCTCTGCCGATTATTCTGGTAGCAGTCATCGAGTTTGCAATTATGCTGAATATGGCAATCCCGTATTATCAGGGAACCAGCCTTCCATTCGTGGCCAGCATCGTAATCGGAGCGATTCAGCTCGGTGCAACCGTGGACTACGCTATCCTGATGACAACCCGTTATCAGAAAGAGCGCCAGAATGGAAAAGACAAAAAAGAAGCTATCAGTATTGCGCATAAGACCAGTATGCCGTCCATCATCAGCAGTGGCCTGAGTTTCTTTGCCGCAACCTTCGGTGTAGCCTGCTACTCTCAGGTTGAGATGATCGGTTCCATCTGTACCCTGCTTGCGCGGGGCGCGATCATCAGTATGGTCGTTGTTATCCTGATTCTGCCGGCAATGTTTATGATTTTCGATAAACTGATCTGTAAGACATCGATTGGATTTTTAAAGAAGAAAACAAAATAAAGTATGACAAATCCCCTGTACCGGAAGTAGCTGGTGCGGGGGAATTTTTTTGCTTTGCGTTCAAATTTCTGATGTGACGGATAAGATTCTGCCACGGATTGAAGACTGGAAGAACCGGCCACTGGACGAGGTCTATCCTATTCTCCACATCGATGCAATCCATTATTCTGTAAGGGATAATGGCGTGATCCGAAAGCTTGCTGCTTATCCAATGCGTCGTAAAACCCCTTGCTGTGGGGAGTGTCAAATGGAAGAAGTATACCGGAAAAGAAGAAGGATAATATGGAAAATCTGAAAAGATAAAAACTACTCTTTATGAAGCGTATTCTCATAGTGACAGATCACTGGATGATATCCTGGCGTTTATTGAAAACTGCGCGTCGCATTCTCGTTACTTCAGTGATGAGTTAGACGCGCAAAATTTGCACCAAAAAAAGGAACAAATGTTTGA